>JAYFRU010000038.1:0-12522 GCA_040946965.1 Burkholderia sp.
GCTTCGTCATCCAGAAAATTCGACACCATCTCGCCTGCAACTTGGGCAGTTGGTCCATTGATCAGCGTTTCCCTAGGGGCGCTTTTAACAGCCATGCCGGCTGGCAGGGCTTCGGGCGACGGGACGATTCACTCGTCGTCGCTGTCGTTCTTCAACGGTTCGCCGGCGCGGCCATCGACACGTTCGCGCAACTCCTTGCCGGGCTTGAAATGCGGTACGTACTTCTCGGGTACCTGCACCTTCTCGCCCGACTTCGGGTTGCGGCCCACGCGGGCCGGACGGCGGTTGAGACCGAAGCTGCCGAAGCCGCGAATTTCGATGCGATGCCCTTTGGACAATGCGTCCGACATCGCATCGAGCATCGTTTTCACCGCGAAATCCGCATCCTTGAGGACAAGTTGCGGAAATCGCGTTGCCAACTGGGCGACCAACTCGGATTTGGTCATACTTCAGCAGACCTCGCAAGGCTTACTGGTTCTGGCCGTCGAGCTTTGCCTTCAGCAGCGCGCCGAGGTTCGTCGTGCCGGTGGCAGCCGAGCTGCTGTGGGATTGCAGACCGCGAATGGCTTCTTGCTGCTCAGCCGAATCCTTGGCCTTGATCGACAGGTTGATGCCGCGCGACTTGCGATCGATGTTGATCACCATCGCATTGACCTTGTCGCCTTCCTTCAGGACGTTGCGGGCGTCTTCCACGCGATCCTGCGAGATTTCCGATGCGCGCAGGTAGCCTTCGACGTCGCCCGTCAGCGTGACGACGGCACCCTTCGCGTCGACCGTCTTCACGACGCCGTCGACAACCGAGCCCTTGTCGTTCATCGCGACGTAGTTGGTGAACGGATCGCCTTCGAGCTGCTTGATGCCCAGCGAGATGCGTTCCTTCTCGACATCGATGCCCAGCACGATGGCTTCGACTTCGTCGCCCTTCTTGTACTTGCGAACGGCTTCCTCGCCCGACTCGCTCCACGACAGGTCCGACAGGTGGACCAGGCCGTCGATGCCGCCCGGCAGACCGATGAACACGCCGAAGTCGGTGATCGACTTGATGGCGCCAGTAATCTTGTCGCCCTTCTTGAAGTTGCGGCTGAAGTCATCCCACGGGTTCGGCTTGCACTGCTTCATGCCGAGGCTGATACGACGACGGTCTTCGTCGATCTCGAGGACCATGACTTCGACTTCGTCACCCAACTGGACAACCTTCGAGGGAGCGACGTTCTTGTTGGTCCAGTCCATTTCCGACACGTGGACCAGGCCTTCGATGCCCGATTCCACTTCGACGAATGCGCCGTAGTCGGTGATGTTGGTGACCTTGCCGAACAGGCGCGTGCCCGACGGGTAACGGCGCGAGATGCCTTCCCACGGATCGTCGCCCAGCTGCTTGATGCCCAGCGAGACGCGGTTCTTTTCCTGGTCGAACTTGAGGATCTTGGCGGTGACTTCCTGGCCAACCGAGAGGACTTCGCTCGGGTGACGCACGCGACGCCATGCGATGTCGGTGATGTGCAGCAGGCCGTCGATGCCGCCGAGGTCGACGAATGCGCCGTAGTCGGTGATGTTCTTGACCACGCCGTTGACGATCGCGCCTTCCTTCAGCGTCTCGAGCAGCTTGGCGCGCTCTTCACCCTGGGTGGCTTCGATGACGGCACGGCGCGACAGCACCACGTTGTTGCGCTTGCGGTCGAGCTTGATGACGCGGAACTCGAGCGTCTTGCCTTCGTACGGGGTCGTGTCCTTGACCGGACGCGTATCGACCAGCGAACCCGGCAGGAAGGCACGGATGCCGTTGACCATCACGGTCATGCCGCCCTTGACCTTGCCCGTGATCGTGCCGGTGACGAGTTCGTAGTTGTCGAGTGCCTTTTCCAGCGACAGCCACGAAGCCAGACGCTTCGCCTTGTCGCGCGACAGGATCGTGTCGCCATAGCCGTTTTCCAGCGCGTCGATCGCGACGGAAACGAAATCGCCCGACTGGACCTCAACCTCGCCCTGATCGTTCAGGAATTCCTCGATGGGAATGTAGGCCTCGGACTTGAGACCCGCGTTGACGACCACGAAGTTGTGGTCGACACGCACGACTTCGGCGGAGATCACTTCGCCGGCGCGCATGTCTTGACGAGTCAGCGACTCTTCAAACAGGGCCGCAAAGGATTCGGTATTCGGGGTGGAGGTTTGCAGGTCGGACATAAAAATCGGATTGTGCATGGAGCCGCGCCGTCTCTCTTGCCTGGGCCACCTGGCCTAGCTGGCGGTGCGATCGCCACACGGGGTTAAGGGTTGAAACACGCTTCGGGAACCGGCCCGCGCCGGACGCCTGAAGCACCTACTACCACTGCATGCTGGGTACTGCCTGATTCGCTTGGCCGCCGGCAAATTCAGGCCGGCTGGCCCGAGGCTTCCCGGTACCAGGCCAGGACCTGCTCGACCGCTTGTTCGATCGTCAGGCCCGAGGTATCGAGCAGCTTCGCATCCTCCGCAGGCTTGAGCGGCGCGGCAGCGCGGTTGCTGTCTCGCGCGTCCCGCTCACGCAAATCCTGGAGCATACGATCAATATTAGCAGAAAAACCTTTTTGCATCAATTGCTTATACCGGCGCGCCGCGCGGGCCTCGACGCTCGCCGTCAGGAACACCTTGAGGCCGGCGTCGGGGAAGATCACGGTGCCCATGTCGCGACCGTCCGCGACCAGCCCCGGGGTCTTGCGGAAGACCCGCTGGCGCGCCACCAGCGCGGCTCGCACGCCGCCGTGCACGGCAATCGCCGAGGCACGGTTGCCCACCGCCTCGGCACGGATCTGGTCCGAGACATCGACGCTGTCGAGCTGCGCGCAGCCCTCGCGTAAGGTGATGTGCAGGTCGTCGACCAGCTTCGCCAGCCCCGCCTCGTCGTCGGGCTCGATGCCGTAGCGCTGGCTCGCGAGTGCCGCGAGCCGGTACAACGCGCCGCTGTCGAGCAGGTGGAAACCGAGGTGGGCCGCCACCAGCGCGGCGACCGTGCCCTTGCCGGAAGCGGTCGGGCCGTCGATCGTGATGACGGGGGTCGGATGGAATGGTCGGGTCGATTTCATCTGAACAAAACGGCTCAACGCCTGGCGAGCGCGGTGAAGCGGTCGAAATAGTCGGGAAAGGTCTTGGCCACGCACTTCGGGTCGTTGATGCGCACCGGCACGCCGCCGAGGCTGACCAGCGAGAAGCACATCGCCATGCGGTGGTCGTCGTAGGTGTCGATCGCCGCGTTCGGCAGCAGTTGCGCGGGCGGCGTCACCACCAGGTAGTCGGCGCCCTCCTCGACGGTCGCGCCGACCTTGCGCAGTTCGGTCGCCATCGCGGCGATACGGTCGGTTTCCTTGACGCGCCAGCTGGCGATGTTGCGCAGCGTGCTGGTGCCGTCGGCGAACAGCGCGGCGACCGCGATCGTCATCGCCGCGTCGGGGATCAGGTTGAAATCCATGTCGATCGACTCGAGCTTGCCGTGATCGTGGCCGATCCCGCGCACCTCGATCCAGTCGTCGCCCATCGAAACGTTCGCGCCCATGCGCATCAGCGCCGAGGCGAAACCGACGTCGCCCTGGATGCTGGCGCGGCCGACGCCCTCGACGCGCAGCGGGCCGCCGCCGAGCGCGCCGGCCGCCAGGAAGTACGAGGCCGAGGAGGCGTCGCCCTCCACCATGATGGTGCCCGGCGAACGGTAGCGCGTGGCCGGCACCGTGAAGCGCTGCCAGCCGTCGCGCTCGACATGCACGCCGAAGCGCGCCATCAGCTTGATGGTGATCTCGATATAGGGCTTGGAGATCAGCTCGCCCTCCACCTCCAGCACGCTCGCGCCGCCCGGCTGGCCGACCAGCGGCAGCGCCATCAGCAGCGCGGTCAGGAACTGGCTCGAAACGTCGCCGCGCACCCGGATCGGGCCGTCGATCGCGATCGCGGCCGGCCGGATCCGCAACGGAGGGAAACCTTCGTTCTGCTCGTAGTCGATCGCGGCACCGATCTGGCGCAGCCCGTCGACCAGATCGCCGATCGGCCGTTCATGCATGCGCGGCACGCCATGCACACGGTAGTCGCCGTCATTGACGGCCAGCGTGGCCGTCAGCGGTCGCACCGCAGTGCCGGCATTGCCGAGGAACAGGTCGGCCGTCTTGGCGGGAAACGCGCCGCCGGTGCCGGTCACCACGCAGGTATCGCCGTCGCGCGCAAGCGTCACGCCCAGCGCGGCCAGCGCGGCCAGCATCACGCGCGTGTCGTCGGAGTCGAGCAGGTTGGTGATCGTCGTCACCCCCTCGGACAGCGCGGCCAGCAGCAGCGCGCGGTTCGAGATGCTCTTCGAGCCGAGCAGGCGCACCGTGCCCGAAGCCTGGGAATACGGACCGAGATCGAGGAATTCCATAATGATCCTGTTAAGACTGAACCGGGCCGGAGGCGGGCTTGCCGCCGCGCTCCTGCCATGCCGTGCGCGCCGCGCGCGAACGGGCGAACACCGCTTCGAGCGCCGCGCCGTCGCCGGCTTCGATCGCCTCGCGCAGGCGCGCCAGCACGCTCGTATAGGCGTCGAGTTCGTCAAGCAGCGCGCTGCGATTGGCGACGCAGACATCGCGCCACATCTTGGGGCTCGAGGTGGCGATCCGCGTGAAATCGCGAAAGCCGCCGGCCGCGAACGAGAACTTCAGCTCCGCGTCGGCCTCGCCGAGAATCTGCTCGACCAGCGCGAACGACAGCACGTGCGGCAGGTGGCTGACGGCGGCGAACACGCGGTCGTGCTGGGCGGCGTCCATCGTGCGCGTTACCGCGCCGGTGGCGCGCCACATCGCGTCGATCCGCTCGACCGAGGCGGCCGGATTCTCGGGCAGCGCGCAGATCACCACGTTGCGGCCCACATAGAGATCGGGCAGCGCGGCCTCGACGCCGCTCGATTCGCGTCCGGCGATCGGGTGGGCCGGCACGAACTGGGCGATCTTGCCGCCGAGCGCGACGCGCGCGGCCGCCACCACGTCGGACTTGGTGCTACCGGCATCGGTGACGATCGTGGCGGGGTCGAGCAGGGGCGCGATCCGCGCCAGCAGCGGCCCGGTCTGCGCGACCGGCACGGCCAGCAGCACCAGGTCAGCGCCGTCCAGCGCGGCGCGCAGCTGCGCCTCGTCCGCGGCGCGCAGCTGCGCCTCGTCGTCGAGCGCGGCGATCGCGTCGACCACGCCCAGCTCGCGTGCGCGTTCGACCGAGGCCGGTGAGCGGCCAACACCGATCACGCGGCCGGCCTGCGCGGTGCCGCGCTCGCGCAGCGCGCGCGCCAGCGAGCCGCCGATCAGGCCGACGCCGAAAATCACTAGTTTGTTGAACGAAAAATCAGACACGGCAGTGGCAGGTTAAACGCGCGAGCCGGGGCCCGCGCGGGGATGGACAGAGCGATACGGCGCCGGGCCGTGACAGCGGCACCCCGGGCTTCAGCACGCGCGCGGATACGAACCGAGGACCTTCAGGAACGCGGCCTTGCCGCCGAGCTCCGTCAGGGCCGCCGCCACCGCCGCGTCGTCGCGATGGCCCTCGATGTCGATGTAGAAGTAATACTCCCAGGTGCCCACGCGCGCCGGCCGCGACTCGAAGCGCGTCATCGACACGCCATGCCGCGCGAGCGGCTCGAGCAGCTTGAACACGGCGCCCGGCTCGTTCTTGACCGACACGAGCAGCGAGGTCTGGTCGCAGCCGCTGGGCCCGGTCGGCGCATGGCCGATGGTGACAAAGCGGGTACGGTTGTGCGGATCGTCCTGGATCATCGAATAGGCGATCTGCAGGCCGTAATGGATCGCCGCGCGATCGCCGGCGATGGCCGCCACGCTCGGATCGTCGGCCGCCAGGCGCGCCGCCTCGGCATTGCTCGCCACCGCCTGACGCTCCAGGTGCGGAGCGTTAGCGGCCAGCCAGCGCTGGCATTGCGCGAGCGATTGCGCATGCGCACAGACGCGCTTCACGCCGTCGAGGCTGCCGCTTTGCGAGAGCAGGTTGTGGTGGATCGGCAGCGACAGTTCGCCGCCGATCAGCAGCTGCGTGTGCAGCAGCAGGTCGAGCGTGCGTGAAACCGCGCCCTCGGCCGAATTTTCGACCGGCACGATGCCGAATTCCGAAGCGCCGGCCTCGACGCTGCGGAACACCTCGTCGATCGACGGACAAGGCAGTCCCTCGATCGATTGTCCGAAGTATTCGAACATCGCCTGTTCGCTGTAGGTGCCGATCGGCCCGAGAAAGGACACGCGGATGGTCTTTTCCAGCGAGCGGCTGGCTGCCATGATCTCGCGCCAGATCGCATTGATGTGCTCGCCGACCAGCGGCCCCTCGCTCATTTCCTGCAAGCGCGCGATCACCTGCTGCTCGCGCTCGGGGCGGAATACCGGCGCCTTGAATTCCTTCTTGACCTCGCCGACCTCGAGCGCCACCGCAGCGCGCTGGTTCAGCAGCGCGATCAGCTGCGTATCGATCGCGTCGATACGCTCGCGCAGCGGTTTGAGTCGGGAGTTGAGTTCGTCGTCCATGCTGAATAGCCGTGCTTGATGAGCGCCCGAAGCCGTCAGGCCTGGCTGCGCTCGAAATCCTTCATGTACTCGACGAGCGCCTTCACGCCCGCGAGCGGCACCGCGTTGTAGATCGACGCCCGCATGCCGCCGACGGACTTGTGGCCTTTCAGCTGCAACAGCCCGCGCGCCTTCGCGCCGGCAAGGAAGTCTTCGTTGCGCGTTTCGTCGGCGAGGAAGAACGTCACGTTCATGCGCGAACGCGCGTTTTTCTCGACCTTGTTGAGATAGAAGCCGCTGGCGTCGATCGCGTCGTAGAGCAACGCCGCTTTCTCGACGTTGCGCGCCTCGATCGCCTCCAGGCCGCCCTGCGCCTTCAGCCACTTGAACACCAGCCCGGCGATGTAGATCGCGTAGGTGGGCGGCGTGTTGTACATCGAATTGTTGGCGGCCACCGTCTTCCATTCGAAGGCCGACGGGCAGATCGGCAGCGCGCGATCGAGCAGGTCCTCGCGCACGATCACCAGCGTCACGCCCGCCATGCCGATGTTCTTCTGCGCGCCGCCGAACAGCGCGCCGTAGCGGCTGATGTCTAGCGGACGCGACAGGATGTGCGAGGAGACGTCCGCGACCAGCGGCACGCCGCCGGTGTCGGGGAGATCGAAGGTCTCGACGCCGTCGATGGTCTCGTTGGTGCACAGATGCACATAGGCCGGATCGGCCGACATCTGCCATTCGGAGAAGGCCGGCACGCGCATGAAACCATCCTCGGTACGGCCGGTGGCGGCCAGGTGGGAAGTGCCGTATTTCTGCGCTTCCTTGAACGACTTCTGCGACCAGGAGCCGGTCACCACGAAGTCGACGGTCTGGCGCGTACCCAGCAGGTTCATCGGCACGATCGCGTTCTCGCTGATGCCGCCGCCCTGCAGGAACAGCACGCGGTAATTGTCCGGCACCGCCAGCAGCTCGCGCAGGTCGGCCAGCGCGGTTTCGTGGATCGAGGTGAACTCGCGGCCGCGATGGCTCATTTCCATCACGCTCATGCCGCTGCCGTTCCAGTCGAGCATCTCGTCGGCGGCCTGGCGCAGCACTTCCTCGGGCATGGCTGCGGGACCGGCGGAGAAATTGAAAACGCGCATCTTGGAACCTCGGGAGGGACGCGACGCACCCGGAACCCGCCGGATGCCTCGCCAGAAAAGGAATGGCCGCTTGCGCTCGCGCGCAAACGGCCATTATCGCACTGACGTTGCCGCCCCGCCAAACCGACGCGCTCGCGCCGGCGGGGGCGAATACGCGTGCTTACTTACCCGGCTTGACGGCCGCGACTTCCTTGTCGGCCTGAGCGCGGGTTGCCTGGATCGCTTGCGGCATGTACTTCTGCATCAGGCCGTTGACCACGTCGCGACCGACCTGATCCTGGACCTGGATGAACTTGCGACCCGTCGGGCTCTTGTAGAACGTCGTCAGGTCCTTGATTTCCGAGGTGCTGTAGTACTTCGCGTAAGCGTCGTACTGAGCCTGCATCGCGTCATTCTTGAAGCCTTGCGAATCGAACACCTTGCCGGCGCCGTCAACCAGCTTCTGCACCGAATTCTTCTGCAGGTTCGGCACCGCGGCCTGCTTCTGCGCGTCCGTCAGCGTCTTGTTCTCCGACAGCGCGTCCGACAGGATCGCCGGCACGAGCTGCTTCGACTGCATTTCCGCGCTGTTGGCGATCGCGCCAACCAGCTTCGGTGCGTCGATGGCGTTCAGCAGGTCGCTGATCGCCGCCTTCTTGTCGGCGTCGATCGGCGCTGCTGCAACGGCCGAAGCAGCCGGCGCCTGGTTCGACAGCGACTGCGCCATGGTGAACGTCGGCACGATGGCTGCCAGCAGCACCAGTTGCTTGAATTGTTTTTGCATCATTACTCCCTCATGGAAATATGAACGATTTTCGCACCGCCCGACCCGGCCGCTCAGCGGCACGGGTCGGGTGGCCGGCGGCCGCCAGTTCAGGCGTCGACGCCTTCCGATTCCGATGCGTCGTCGGCGTCGATCTCGCTGTCCGCATCCGCCTCGGCGATCTGCTGCAGGCCCGAAAGTCTGGTGCCCTCATCAAGACTGATGAGTGTAACACCTTGCGTAGCCCGTCCCATCTCGCGGATCTCCGAAACGCGCGTGCGGATCAGCACGCCTGCCGTGGTGATCAGCATGATCTCGCTTTCCGGCTCGACCAGCGTGGCGGCCACCACCTTGCCGTTGCGCTCGGAGGTCTGGATCGCGATCATGCCCTTCGTGCCGCGCCCGTGGCGCGTGTACTCGGTGATCGGGGTGCGCTTGCCGTAACCGTTTTCGGTCGCGGTCAGCACCGACTGCTCCTCGCCGCCGGCCACCAGCATGGCAATCACCTGCTGCCCGTCCTCGAGCTGCATGCCGCGCACGCCGCGCGCCTCGCGGCCCATCGGGCGTACGTCGTTCTCGTCGAAGCGCACCGCCTTGCCCGAATCGGAGAACAGCATCACGTCGTGCTCGCCGTCGGTGATCGCCGCGCCGATCAGGAAATCGCCCTCGTCGAGGCCGACCGCGATGATGCCCTTCTTCAGCGGGCGGCTGAAGGCCTCGAGCGGAGTCTTCTTCACGGTACCGAGCGAGGTGCTCATGAATACGTACTTGTCGGCCGAGAACTCCTGCACCGGCAGCACCACGTTGATTTTCTCGCCGTCCTGCAGCGGGAACATGTTGACGATCGGCCGGCCGCGCGAGTTGCGCGAACCCTGCGGCACCTCGTAGACCTTGACCCAGTAGACACGGCCGCGGTTCGAGAAACACAGGATGTAGTCGTGCGTGTTGGCGATGAAGAGCGTCTCGACCCAGTCGTCTTCCTTCATCTGCGTGGCCTGCTTGCCGCGCCCGCCGCGCTTCTGCGCCCGGTACTCGGACAAGGGCTGCGATTTCACGTAGCCGGCATGGGACATGGTCACCACCATGTCCTGCGGCGTGATCAGGTCCTCGGTGTTCAGCTCGGTGGCGTTCAGCTCGATGCGCGAACGGCGCGCGTCGCCGAACTCGGTCTTCACCGCCGTCAGCTCCTCGCGGATGATGGTGGTGATCCGCTCCGGGCGCGCCAGGATGTCGAGCAGGTCGGCGATCTGGGCCATCACCTCGCGGTACTCGCCGATGATCTTGTCCTGCTCGAGGCCGGTCAGGCGCTGCAGGCGCATCTGCAGGATTTCCTGGGCCTGGGTCTCGGACAGATTGTACTTGCCGTCGGCCTGCATCCCGAAGGCCGAGTTCAGCCCTTCCGGACGATAGGCCTCGCGGCCGCCCGCTGCGGCATTCTCGGCCTCGGCGCGCGCCAGCATCTCGCGCACCAGCGACGAATCCCAGGAACGCGCCATCAGCTCCTGGCGTGCGATCGGCGGCGTTGGCGCGGCCTTGATCAGCTCGATGAAATCGTCGATGTTGGCCAGCGCCACGGCCAGGCCTTCCAGCACGTGGCCGCGCTCACGAGCCTTGCGCAGTTCATAGATGGTGCGCCGCGTCAGCACCTCGCGCCGGTGCGCGAGGAAACATTCGAGCATCTCCTTCAGGTTCAGCAGCTTCGGCTGGCCGTCGACCAGCGCGACCATGTTCATGCCGAAGGTGTCCTGCAGCTGCGTCGACTTGTAGAGGTTGTTCAGCACCACTTCGGGTACTTCGCCGCGCTTGAGCTCGATCACCGCGCGCATGCCGCTCTTGTCCGACTCGTCGCGGATGTCGGAGATGCCCTCGAGCTTCTTCTCGTTGACCAGCTCGGCGATGCGCTCCAGCAGCGAGCGCTTGTTCACCTGGTAGGGCAGCTCGTCGACGATGATCGCCATGCGCTGGCCGCGATCGATTTCCTCGAAGTGCGTGGTCGCGCGCATCACCACCCGGCCGCGGCCGGTGCGGTAACCGTCGCGCACGCCGGCGACGCCGTAGATGATGCCGGCGGTCGGGAAATCGGGGGCGGGAATGATCTTGATCAGTTCATCGATCGAGGCCTGCGGATTGGCGAGCAGGTGATGGCAGGCATCGACCACTTCCGACAGGTTGTGCGGCGGGATGTTGGTGGCCATACCCACCGCGATGCCCGACGAACCATTGATCAGCAGGTTCGGGATCCGCGCCGGCAGGATCAGCGGCTCGCTTTCGCTGCCGTCGTAGTTCGGCCCGAAATTGACCGTTTCCTTGTCGATATCGACCAGCAGATCGTGGCCGATCTTCGCCATGCGGATTTCGGTGTAACGCATCGCGGCGGCGTTGTCGCCGTCGACCGAACCGAAGTTGCCCTGGCCGTCGACCAGCATGTAGCGCAGCGAGAAATCCTGCGCCATCCGGACGATGGTGTCGTAGACGGCGCTGTCGCCGTGCGGATGGTACTTACCGATCACATCGCCGACGATACGCGCCGACTTCTTGTAGGCCCGGTTCCAGTCGTTATTCAGTTCGTGCATCGCGAACAACACGCGCCGATGCACGGGCTTCAGGCCGTCGCGGACATCTGGGAGGGCACGTCCGACGATCACGCTCATCGCGTAATCGAGATACGAACGGCGCATTTCCTCCTCTAGGGAGATGGGCAGGGTCTCTTTGGCGAATTGATCCATGTATCCGTATCGTTTCGGAGCGAAGACGGGACCGCCTTTCGCGTAAACGCCGTGGTCACGACGCAACATGCGATTCTACCATGCGGCAAATCTGCCCCGACGCCCCCTACCCCTCTATATAGATATGGCGATTTTTTGCCGCCTCCCCGCAGCGGCGTCGAGGAGCAGCCGGGGTGGCACCGCCGCGCTCGCAGCCGCCCCGCGTCGCGCGAACATCACGCCGGCGCCGGACACGCCTTTCGCCGAACGCTGAAGAATCGACCCGCCGCGATTTCGCTTCCTTGGCGACACATCCCTGCCATCGCCACCGCCCACCATTAATAGTTTTGCCAACGCGCCTCCCGCGCAACAGAACCGAAGATTGTGTCAAAAGCATGTCGCCATCTGCGGTTTTTCTTGACAATCCTTGAAACATCCTGCAGGCGCTTGTTGCACTGGAACCACAATCGCCAGAGCCTTCTTAGGGTGGGGAGGATTTTTTTCGTGGGACGGGAACGATATGGCAAAATGCCGAAGCACTGAAATTCAGACGCTGCTCCCTGGGAGTGGCAGCGCGTTTTTTGTGTCGCACCAATGTTATACTCCGAGCAATGTGTGACTTGTCATCGTCATCACGCTCGCAGTAAACCTGCGCCTGCGGTAATCTCAATTTCGAGAGGAGAAATATGAATAAATTTTCAAAGCTCGCGTTCATTGCAGCTACCGCAGTAGTGGCTGCATCCGCTTCGGCACAGTCGGTGCCGGCATCGCGACAAGCCGTGAATGACAACTGGGTGAATGGCACGGGCGAATACGTGTGGATGAACGGCACGAGCGAGCTTTGCTGGCGCGACGCGTTTTGGACGCCGGCCACGGCAAACGCGAAGTGCGATGGCTCGCTGGTCGCGCAAGCACCGGCTCCGACGCCGGTTGCCCCGGTTGCTCCGCCGGCCATCAAGAGCCAGAAGATCACGTATCAAGCTGGCGCACTGTTCGACTTCGACAAGGCTACGCTCAAGCCGCTGGGCAAGCAGAAGCTGGACGAGCTGGCAGCGAAGATCCAGGGCATGAACGTCGAAGTCGTGGTCGCTACCGGCTACACCGACCGCATCGGCTCGGACAAGTACAACGACCGTCTGTCGCTGCGCCGTGCGCAAGCCGTCAAGTCGTACCTGGTCAGCAAGGGCGTCGAGTCGAGCAAGGTCTACACGGAAGGCAAGGGCAAGCGCAACCCGGTCACGACTGGCTGCAACCAGAAGAACCGCAAGCAACTCATCGCCTGCCTGGCTCCGGATCGCCGCGTGGAAGTCGAAGTGGTCGGCACGCAACAAGTGCAGAAGTAAATGGGTCGGCAGTAACCTCTCGGGTTACAGGACGGTGGAGACTCGATGCGAGCCGAGGAAGCACAAGCCCGTGAGAACGGGGCCATGATGCCGGAGCCGGGGCGG
>JAYFRU010000039.1:0-12354 GCA_040946965.1 Burkholderia sp.
CCCCCCCCCCCCCCCCCCCCCCCCCCCCCCCCCCCCCCCCCCCCCCCCCCCCCCCCCCCCCCCCCCCCCCCCCGAGCTGCTGCTGGCGGTGAGCTGCGTGCTGATCGCGCTGGTCGGGCGACTGGTGGCCTCGGGCGTGCCGCACACGCCGGCACCGCAGCCCGAGCTGAAGATCAACTGGAATCCGGTATCCGAGACCTGGCGCAACCTGAAGCTGGCCGGGCAGAACCGCACCGTGTTCCTGAGCCTGCTCGGCATCTCCTGGCTGTGGTTCGTCGGCGCGACCTTCCTGACCTCGTTCTTCGGGTTCGCCAAGGGCGTGCTGTTGGCCAACCCCGACGTGGTCACGGTGCTGCTGGCCACCTTCTCGATCGGCATCGGCCTGGGCTCGATACTCTGCGAGCGGCTCTCGCGGCGGCGCGTCGAGATCGGCCTGGTGCCGCTCGGCTCGATCGGCATCAGCGTGTTCGCGATCGACCTGTATTTCGCCAGCCACGCGCTGCCGACCCAGACCCACCTGCTCAGCGTCGGCGAATTCCTCGGCCAGCCTGCCCACTGGCGCGTGCTGGCCGACCTGTTCCTGCTCGCGATGTTCGGCGGCTTCTACAGCGTGCCGCTCTATGCGCTGATCCAGAGCCGCAGCGCGCCGACCCACCGCGCGCGGATCATCGCCGCCAACAACATCCTCAATTCGCTGTTCATGGTGGTCTCGGCGCTGATGGCGATGGCGCTGACCCATGCCGGCGTCCGCATCCCGGGCCTGTTCCTGGTCACCGGCCTGCTCAACGTGCTGGTCGCCACCTATATCTACTCGCTGGTGCCCGAATTCCTGCTGCGCTTCGTGGCCTGGGTGCTGGTGCATAGCGTGTACCGGATCCGGCTGGTGCATGCCGAGCGGATTCCCGAAACCACCGCGGCGGTGCTGGTCTGCAACCATGTCAGCTATGTCGACGCGCTGGTGATCGCCGCCGCCAGCCCCCGGCCGATCCGCTTCGTGATGGATCACCGCATCTTCAGCACGCGCTTCGCGAGCTGGGCGTTCCGCCACGCCAAGGCGATTCCGATCGCACCGCGCCACGAGGATCCGGCCATGCTGGAGCGAGCCTATGCGGCCTGCGAAGCCGCGCTGAAGGAGGGGGAACTGGTCTGCATCTTCCCCGAGGGCAAGCTGACCAAGACCGGCGAGATCAATACCTTCCACCATGGCGTGAGCGAGGTCCTGCACCGGGTCGAGGCACCGGTGGTGCCGATGGCGCTGCGCGGACTGTGGGGCAGCTGGTTCTCGCACCATAGCGATGCGCGCTGGCCGCAGCCGATCCGCAGGGCGATGAGCCGGCTGACGCTGGCGGTCGGCGAGCCGATCCCGGCCTCGGCCGTCACGCCAGAGCGCTTGCAGGAGGCGGTGAGCGAACTGCGCGGCGCGCGTAAGTAAGGGCAGGGGATGGGCGAGCAGCGGCGCCGGCACGCCCGCCCGCGCCGCAGCACGTGAAAGCTTTTTGAAATCGGATACGGCCGCGATGGCCGGGGCGGCTGGCATAATAGCGGTTTCCCCGACTTTTTCTCTGGAACGGCTCCTCATGTCCGGCAATACCCTCGGCAAACTTTTCACTGTCACGACCTTCGGCGAATCGCACGGTCCCGCGATCGGCTGCGTGATCGACGGCTGCCCGCCGGGAATGGAGCTGACGGAAGCCGACATCCAGCTCGAGCTCGATCGCCGCAAGCCGGGCACCTCGCGCCACGTCACGCAGCGCCAGGAGCCGGACGCGGTCGAGATTCTCTCGGGCGTGTTCGAGGGCCGTACCACGGGCACCCCGATCGCGCTGCTGATCCGCAATACCGACCAGCGCAGTAAGGACTACGGCAATATCGTCGAGACCTTCCGCCCTGGCCATGCCGACTACACCTACTGGCAGAAGTACGGCATCCGCGACTATCGCGGCGGCGGCCGTTCCTCGGCGCGTTTGACGGCGCCGATCGTCGGCGCGGGCGCGGTGGCGAAGAAGTGGCTGCGCGAGCGCTTCGGCATCGAGGTGCGCGGTTACATGAGCGCGCTCGGCGCGATCGAGGTGCCCTTCGTCGACTGGTCGCATGTGCGCGAGAACCCGTTTTTCGCACCGAACGCCGAGATCGTCCCGCAGCTCGAGGACTACATGGACGCGCTGCGCAAGGACGGCGACTCGATCGGCGCGCGCATCGACGTGGTCGCCTCGGGCGTGCCGGTGGGCTGGGGCGAGCCACTCTACGACCGCCTCGACGCCGATATCGCGCACGCCATGATGGCCATCAATGCCGTGAAGGGCGTCGAGATCGGCGCCGGTTTCGCCAGCGTCGCGCAGCGCGGCTCGGAGCACGGCGACGAGCTGACCCCGCAGGGTTTCGTCGGCAATCATGCGGGCGGCATCCTCGGCGGCATCTCGACCAGCCAGGACCTGACCGTGTCGATCGCCATCAAGCCGACCTCCAGCATCCGCACGCCGCGCCGCTCGGTCACCAAGGCCGGCGAGCCGGCCGTGGTCGAGACCTTTGGCCGGCACGACCCTTGCGTGGGCATCCGCGCCACGCCGATCGCCGAATCGATGCTGGCGCTGGTGCTGATCGATCATGCGCTGCGCCATCGCGCGCAGTGCGGCGACGTCCTCACCGAGACGCCGAAGATCGTACCGGGAGCGCCGTGACGCAAGACATGGGCGCCGGGCTGTCAGGGCGCCTGCGGTAATGCAAAAGGACATCGCGATTCGATTCGCGATGCCCTTTTCGTTTGCGCCCGGCGCTGGCTGGCACCGGCGCGATGCGCTTACATGTTCGGGTAGTTCGGACCGCCGCCGCCCTCCGGCGTGACCCACACGATGTTCTGCGTCGGATCCTTGATATCGCAGGTCTTGCAATGCACGCAGTTTTGCGCGTTGATCACCAGGCGATCGCTGCCGTCGTCGTTCTTGGTGAACTCGTAGACGGCGGCCGGGCAGAAGCGCGCCTCGGGCCCGGCATAGGTGTGCAGGTTCACGTCGACCGGCACGCTGGCATTCTTCAGCGTCAGGTGGGCCGGCTGATTTTCCTCGTGGTTGGTGTTCGAGATGAACACCGAGGAGAGTCGGTCGAAGGTCAGCTTGCCGTCGGGCTTCGGATAGCTGATCGGCGTGCACTGCGAGGCCGGTTTCAGCATCTCGTGGTCGGCGTGCTGGTGATGCAGGGTCCAGGGCACGTTGCCGCCCAGCACCTTCTGCTCCAGGCCGACCATCAGCGTACCGAGGTAGAGCCCCTTGGCCATCCACTGCTTGAAGTTGCGCGCCTTGTAGAGCTCGGTATGCAGCCAGGACTGCTTGAAGGCTTCCGGGTAGGCCGTCAGCTCGTCGCGCTCGCGGCCGGCCTGGACCGCCTCGAAGGCCGCGTCGGCGCCCAGCATGCCGGTCTTGATCGCCGCGTGGCTGCCCTTGATGCGCGAGGCGTTCAGGAAACCCGCGTCGTCGCCGATCAGCGCGCCGCCCGGGAACACCGTCTTGGGCAGCGACACCAGCCCGCCCGCCGTGATCGCGCGCGCGCCGTAGGAGACGCGCTTGCCGCCTTCTAGGAACTTGCGGATTTCCGGATGCGTTTTGTAGCGCTGGAATTCCTCGAACGGCGACAGGTAGGGGTTGCTGTAGCCGAGGCCGACCACGAAACCGACCACCACCTGGTTGTTGTCCATGTGGTATAGGAAGGAGCCGCCGTAGGTGTCCGAGGCGAGCGGCCAACCGGCGGTATGGATCACGAGGCCCGGCTTGTGCTTGGCCGGGTCGATCTCCCACAGCTCCTTGATGCCGATCCCGTAGGCCTGCGGGTCGCTGTTCGCGTCGAGCCGGAACTTCTCGATCAACTGGCGGCCCAGGTGGCCGCGGCAGCCTTCGGCGAACAGCGTGTACTTGGCGTGCAGCTCCATGCCGAGCTGGAAGTTCTCGGTCGGCTCGCCGTCCTTGCCGATGCCGAGGTTGCCGGTCGCCACGCCCCTCACCGAGCCGTCCTCGTGGTATAGGATCTCTGCGGCCGGGAAGCCCGGGAAGATCTCGACGCCCAGCGCCTCGGCCTGCTGGCCGAGCCAGCGCGTGACGTTGCCCAGGCTGATCACGTAGTTGTCGTGGTTCTTGAAGTTGCCGGGCAGCGCCCAGTTGGGCACCGACCTGGCGCCCGTCTCGGAGAGGAACAGGAAGCGGTCCTCGCTCACCTCCACGTTGAGCGGCGCGCCCTTTTCCTTCCAGTCGGGGAATAGTTCGCCGATCGCGTGCGGGTCCATCACCGCGCCCGACAGGATGTGGGCGCCGATTTCCGAGCCCTTCTCGAGCACGCAGACGTTGATTTTGCCGCCTTTCTCGGCCGCCAGCTGCTTCAGGCGGATCGCCGCCGACAGCCCGGCCGGGCCGCCGCCGACGATCACGACGTCGTATTCCATCGATTCTCGTGGACCGTATTGCTCGATGAGGCTTGCGAGGGTCATTAGCGTTCCTCTAACCGTTAGAATGCTTTTTAATTGGGAGCGTATTGTCGGCCAAATAAAACGGTTGCCGCAACAGAATGAGAATGCGTCTAGATTAGCACGACCGTTCTATTTATATGGTAGGGTTCACGCCCGGCAGCAAGCTGCGTGCCGGGCCATCCAGCAAGGAGTGGTGATGGGTCGTTCGATCAATCTGGAAGGCAAGGTGGCGATGGTGACGGGCGCGTCCAGCGGCCTGGGCCAGCGTTTCGCGCAGATATTGTCGGAAGCGGGGGCGAAGATCGTGCTCGCCAGCCGCCGCATCGAGCGCCTGAAGGAGCTGCGGGCCCAGATCGAGGCGGCGGGCGGTGCCGCGCACGTGGTCTCGCTCAACGTGATTGATCATCAGAGCATTCGCGCGGCGGTCGCGCATGCCGAGACGGAAGCCGGCACGATCGACATCCTGGTCAATAATTCCGGCGTCTCGACCATGCAGAAGCTGGTCGACGTGACGCCCGAGGATTTCGGCTACGTGTTCGATACCAACACGCGCGGTGCGTTCTTCGTGGCCCAGGAAGTGGCCAAGCGCATGATGATGCGCGGCAACGGCCACGGCAAGCCGCCGTACCGGATCATCAACATCGCCTCGGTGGCGGGCCTGCGCGTGCTGCCGCAGATCGGCCTATACTCGATGAGTCAGGCGGCCGTGGTGCACATGACGCGCGCCATGGCCCACGAATGGGGGCGCCACGGCATCAACGTGAACGCCATCTGCCCAGGCTACATCGATACCGAAATCAATCATTACCTGTGGGATACCGAACAGGGCCAGAAGCTGCAGTCGATGCTGCCGCGGCGCCGGGTCGGCAAACCGCAGGATCTCGACGGCCTGCTCCTGCTGCTGGCGGCCGACGAGTCGCAGTTCGTCAACGGCTCGATCCTCTCGGCCGACGACGGATTCGGGCTCGCATGAAGCGGTTGTCTGTCTGTCGTGGGAAGCAGTGAAATGAGCGAGTACGTACCCGTTTTCGAAATGTCGATGCCGATCCGCTGGGGCGACATGGACGCGTTCGGCCATGTCAACAACACGGTCTCTTTCCGCTACATGGAGCAGGCCCGGATCTCCTGGTTCGAGCAGCTCGGCATCGCCGGCGGCAATGGCGAGGGGCAGGGGCCGGTGATCGTCACCGCCTCGATGGAGTTCCTCAAGCAGTTGCATTACCCGGGTGACGTGATCGCGCGGATGACGGCCGCCAAGCCGGGCCGCAGCAGCTTCGGCACCGGCTGCGAGCTGAGCCGCGCGGACGATCCCACCCAGCTCTATGCGCGCGGCAACGCGCGCTGCGTGTGGGTCGATTACGCGCTGGGCAAGTCCACGCCGCTGCCGGAGCTGCTGCGCGAGACCATCGAATCGGCACTGCGCCAACGCGTCGAATAAACCGGCGCGCCTTCCTTCGCGCCGTGGCGGCGTGCCCGAGGCGGCACGCCCGCTGCGGCCCTCATTGGCCGAGCAGGCGCTGCATCAGCTCGGCGGTGTTTCCCGTTCCGTATTTGCGCATCAGCCGCGTCCGGTAGATGTCGACCGTGCGCGAACGGATCTCCAGCACGCGCCCGATCTGCTTGCTGGTCTTGCCGGTGGCCAGCTGCGCGGCAATCTCGCGCTCGCGCGGCGTCAGCTCGACAGCCACGCGGCGCGTGGCGCTGAGATCCTCGAAGGTCCAGATGCCGTCGGCCAGCGGCGCCGCGCGATCGAGTGCGCGCCCGGTTACGTGGCACCAGAACAGATCCCCGTCGGCGCGCTTCATGATGCCCTCGTCGGCATAACTGCCGGTGGCGCCCATCACCTTAGCGATCCGCTCGCCGATGCGCTGGAATTCATCCGGCGAGGGGTAGAGCACGCGATACGACTGGCCGATCAAGTCGGCGCGCTGGCAGCGGAACCTGGTGGCCAGCGCGTCGTTGCAGTCCTCGATCACGCGGTCGCGCGACAGCACGAGTCCGATCGGGGCGAGGTGGAAGGCGGTCTGGTAGTCGAGTTCGGGCATCGGGCGGAAGTGGTCGGGCGCATGCGCCGCGCATGCGGGGAACGCTTATGTATTTTTGCGTATTGTGCCGCATCCGCCGCCCATCGTACCCTTTCCCGCAGTGACTCCCTCGGGACCGGCCTTCAAGGCAGGGTCATCGAGGCCTGTCTAGAATGATGCGGCGGGTTCGTCACGCATCGCGAACCGGTTCGGCTGGTTTCCATAGAGGAAGGGACAGAAACATGAACAAGATCTACCCAAGCGCGGCTGCCGCGCTCGAGGGCATCGTCGCGGACGGCCAGACCTTCGCGGTCGGCGGCTTCGGCCTGTGCGGCATCCCCGAGGCGCTGATCGCCGCGCTGCGTGACAGCGGCGTGAACGGCATCACCTGCATCAGCAACAACGCCGGCGTCGACGGCTTCGGCCTCGGCCTGCTGCTCGAGACGCGGCAGATCCGCAAGATGATCTCGTCCTACGTGGGCGAGAACAAGGAATTCGAGCGCCAGTACCTGGCCGGCGAGCTCGAGCTCGAATTCACGCCGCAGGGCACCCTGGGCGAGAAGCTGCGCGCCGGCGGCTCGGGCATCCCGGCGTTCTTCACCAATACCGGTTTCGGCACCGTGATCGCCGAGGGCAAGGAAACGCGCCAGTTCGGCGACAAGCAGTACGTGCTGGAGCCGTCGCTGACGGCCGACGTCGCCCTGGTCAAAGCCTGGAAGGCTGACAAGTCCGGCAACCTGATCTACCGACGCACCGCGCGCAACTTCAACCCGATGTGCGCGATGGCGGGGCGCATCACGGTGGCCGAGGTCGAGGAGATCGTCGAGAACGGCGAGCTCGATCCGGACCACATCCATACGCCGGGGATCTTCGTGCAGCGCCTGGTGCTGAACGCGACGCCGGAAAAACGCATCGAACAACGCGTGGTGCGCGCAAAAGGAGACTGACATGGCTTGGAATCGTGACCAGATGGCCGCGCGCGCGGCGAAGGAACTGCAGGACGGCTTCTACGTGAACCTCGGCATCGGCCTGCCGACCCTGGTGGCCAACCACGTGCCGGCCGGCGTCGAGGTCTGGCTGCAGTCGGAGAACGGCCTGCTCGGCATTGGCCCCTCGCCGACCGAGGAGGAAATCGACGCGGACCTGATCAATGCCGGCAAGCAGACCGTGACGACCCTGCCGGGCTCCTCGATCTTCTCCTCGGCCGATTCGTTCGCGATGATCCGCGGCGGCCACATCAACCTGGCGATCCTCGGCGCGATGCAGGTCAACAAGAACGGCGACCTGGCGAACTGGATGATCCCCGGCAAGATGATCAAGGGCATGGGCGGTGCGATGGACCTGGTGGCCGGCGTCAAGCGCGTGGTGGTGCTGATGGAGCACGTCGCGAAGGGCGATCAGCACAAGATCCTCGAGGAATGCAACCTGCCGCTGACGGGCGTGGGCGTGGTCGACATCATCATCACCGATCTCGGCGTGATCGAGGTGACCGAGGCCGGCCTCAAGCTGGTCGAACTGGCCGAGGGCGTGAGCGTGGACGAGATCAAGGCCAAGACGGGCGCGCCGCTGGACGTCAGCGCGGTGTCCTGAGCGAATCCTGGCTCGTGCCGGCGTCGCCGCCCGGCGACGCATCCCGGTGAGCAACGCCCCGCAGTCGGTTCGACGCGGGGCGTTTTCTTTTGGCTTGCCGGGCGCGCTGTATGTGCCCGCCGCCGTCACCGACGCGGCGGCCGGTTTCGGGCGCAAGCCACGATCGAAGCGGTTTAGAATCGAGTCGGTCTGCGCGCGGGCCGTTCCGGGCCCGCCGGTCCGCCGGCCCGGCCGGCCCAACGCGAGGACGCGTCGATGCCCGATTCCCTTTCGCCTTCCGCCACGCCGCGCGAGCGCCACCTGCAATGCGCGAGCCCGGCGGGCCTGCACCGGCTCGCCTATACCGAATGGGGCGATCCCGACAATCCCCGCGTGCTGGTCTGCGTGCATGGACTGACGCGCTCCGGCCGCGACTTCGACCGGCTCGCGCTGGCCCTGGCGCACCGCTACCGCGTGGTCTGTCCCGACGTGGCGGGCCGCGGGCGCTCCGGCTGGCTGGCCGATCCGCGCCTGTACGGCTTGCCACAATATGTGGCCGACATGGTCACCCTGATCGCGCGGCTCGACGTCGAGCGCGTGGACTGGTTCGGCACCTCGATGGGTGGCCTGATCGGCATGCTGCTCGGCGGCCTGCCCGGCACGCCGATCGCGCACATGCTGATCAACGATGTCGGCCCGCGCATCGAGCCCGATTCGCTGACGCGGATCGGCGAGTACCTCGGCAAGGACGTTCATTTCGAGTCGGAGCAGGCCGGCATCGACCATCTGGCCTCGCTGGCGGCCTTGTTCGGGCCGCTGTCGGGCGACCAGTGGCGCGAGATCAACGCGCCGCTGCTGCGCCAGGATACCGAGCAGGGCGGCTGGCGCGTGCGCTACGACCCGCGCATCGCCGAGCCGTTCCGCGTCACCACGCCCGAACAGGCGGCCGCCGGCGAGGCCGTGCTGTGGCGCTCGTTCGAGGCCTTCGCCGGACCGGTGCTGGTGGTGCGCGGCGCCGAATCAGACCTGCTCTCGGCGCAGACCGTCGAGGACATGAAGGCGCGCGGGCAGGCCGTGTCGAGCGTCGAGATTCCCGGCGTCGGCCACGCGCCGGCCTTCCTCGATCCGGCACCGATTACGATCGCCTGCCGTTTTTTCGACTAGGACGCGTCATAATATGCAGTTCGGCTGTCGCGTCGCGGGTGAATCCCACCTGCGGCGCCGGCCGCTTTCCTTCACCACTTTCCGGGAATTTCCATGGCAGTCATTCGTCACCACGTCGGTCCTCGCCTTTCCGAAACCGCAGTCTACAACGGCACCGTCTATCTCGCCGGCCAGATCGCCGAGAACACGAGCCTGGACATCAAGGGCCAGACGCAGGAAGTGCTGGGCCATATCGACCGCCTGCTGGCCGAAGTGAACAGCGACAAGGCCAACCTGCTGTCGGTGCAGATCTACATCACCGACATGGCCAATTTCCCGGCCATGAACGAAGTATGGGAAGGCTGGGTGGTGCAGGGCGCCACGCCGCCGCGCGCGACCGTCGAGGCCAAGCTCGCCAACCCGGCTTGCCTGGTCGAGGTGGTGGTGGTCGCCGCGCAGAAGAGCTGAGACGTTTCGTGATTTCCTTGCCGGTCCGTCGATGAATCTCGATTCCGTTTCCGCAGCCACCGCGTCGCCCGAGTTCGAGGACGTGCTCGCCTTCGTGCGCGAGCACGCGGGCGACGCCTGCCTGTCCTCGGGCGAGCGGCTGGTCGATCACGCGGCCGGCACGGTGGCGTTGATGCGCACGCTCAACGTCGATCCGCAGGCGGTGCGCGCGGCCGCACTGTTCGCGCTGACGCCGCACCTGAGCGATCCCGAAACCGAGATCGCGCAGCGTTTCGGCGAGGAGGTCGCCAGGCTGGTGGCCGACGTGCGCAAGCTGCTGCGGCTCGGCACGGTCAGCCTGATGGCAGCCAAGCAGGTGCCCGAGGGCAACCGCGATGCGCAGACCGAGCGCCGCGCGCAGATCGAGGCGCTGCGCAAGATGTTGCTGGCCTTCGCCCAGGACATCCGCGTGGTGGTGATCCGGCTCGCCTCGCGCCTGCAGTCGCTGCGCTACTACGCGGCCGCCAAGATCGAGCCGCCGCCCGACGTGGCGCGCGAGACGCTCGAGATCTACGCGCCGCTGGCCAACCGGCTCGGCATCTGGCAACTGAAGTGGGAGCTCGAGGATCTTGCCTTCCGCTTCGAGGATTCCGTCACCTACAAGCGCATCGCCAAGCTGCTCGACGAGAAGCGCGTCGAGCGCGAGGCCTATGTCACGCAGGCGATCGCGCGGCTCGAGCAGGAGCTGGCCGCCGCGCAGATCCCGGCCGAAGTTAGCGGCCGGCCGAAGCATATCTACAGCATCTGGCGCAAGATGCGCGGCAAGGAGCTCGATTTCTCCGAGCTCTACGACGTGCGCGCGTTTCGCGTGATCGTCCCCGACATCAAGGATTGCTACGCGGTGCTGGGCATCGTCCATCATCTGTGGCAGCCGGTGCCGCGCGAGTTTGACGACTACATCTCGCGCCCCAAGCCGAATGGCTACAAGTCGCTGCACACGGTGGTGATCGGCGACGACGGCCGCGCCTTCGAGGTGCAGATCCGCACCCAGGAGATGCACCGCTTCGCCGAATACGGCGTGGCCGCGCACTGGCGCTACAAGGAGGCCGGCCCGCGCGGTTATGGCGGCCAGGTCTCGGCCAGCGACAAGTACGACGAGAAGATCGCCTGGCTGCGGCAATTGCTGGCCTGGAAGGACGAAATCGCCGACGGTTCGCCCGAGAGTGCCGGCAACGAGGCCTGGGCGCAATTGCGCGAGACCTCGCTCGACGACGACCACATCTACGTGCTGACGCCGCAGGCGCGCGTGATCGCGCTGCCGCACGGTGCGACGGCCGTCGATTTCGCCTACCACCTGCACAGCGAGCTGGGGCACCGCTGCCGCAGCGCGCGCATCGACGGCGCGATGGTGCCGCTCAACACGCCGCTGGCGAACGGGCAGACGGTGGAGATCGTCGCGGTCAAGGAAGGTGGGCCCTCGCGCGACTGGCTGAACCCGCAGCTCGGCTACCTGCAGAGCGGTCGTGCACGGCAGAAAGTGCGCGCCTGGTTCAACCTGATCGACCAGCAGGAAATCATCACGCGTGGTCGCGCGCAGGTGGAAAAGACCTTGCAGCGCGAGGGCAAGACCTCGGTGAGCCTCGACAGCCTGGCTGCCCGGCTCGGTTTCAAGGTGCCCGAGGAGCTGTTCGCGGCGGTCGGCAAGGAAGAATTCTGCCTGCGCAATATCGAGCAGGCGCTGTCCGACGCGCCGCCGCCCGAGCCCGAGATCGAGGTGCCCGAGCAGTTCGAGAAGCGCAGCAGCGGCGCTAGCGTGGCGCACGGCGCCTCGACGGGCGTGCTGGTGGTTGGCGTCGACGCGCTGCTCACCCAGCTCGCGCGCTGCTGCCGGCCGGCGCCGCCCGACCCGATCAGCGGCTTCGTCACGCGCGGCAAGGGCATGTCGATCCATCGCAGCGATTGCGCGACGTTTCGCCGCATGTCCGAGCGCGCGCCCGAGCGCGTGCTGCAGACCACCTGGTCGGCCGATGTGCTGGGCGGGCGCGGTGCCTCGGTCTACCCGGTCGACCTGATGATCGACGCGAGCGACCGGCAGGGGCTGTTGCGCGACATCTCGGAAGTGTTCGCTCGCGAGAAGATGAACGTGATCGGTGTGAAGACGCAGAGCCGACGCAATGCGGCGGTCATGCAGTTCACCGTCGAGGTCTCGAATTCGGCGCAGGTGCAGCGCGCCTGCGCGCTGCTCGGCGAAGTGCCCGGCGTGGTGCGGGCCTCGCGCAAGACCTGAGGCGGCGCGGCGGCGGGCTCAGGCTTGCCGCTTCGCACAAAAAGCTTGCCTGCCCTGAAAAAGGTCCGTATAATCTCGTTGCTGCAGGCTCGTAGCTCAGTTGGTTAGAGCACCATCTTGACATGGTGGGGGTCGTTGGTTCGAATCCAATCGAGCCTACCAGCGACAATCGGCCCCGGCGGGTTTCATGTGCCGGGGTGGCAGTAGACACTTCTCTACGCACAGGGAGGGCGAATACGGTTATGACACCGCGAACGTTGACCGAAGGCATTTCGGAGCGGCGCTAGCGAGGAACGTTTTCGCCTGTGGTTTGGATGCACCGGAATGCGGCCCCTCGAAAGCGGGGCCGCATTTTTTTGTGCGCCCGGCTGGGCGCACACACTTGGAGGTGAAAGTCCTCTACACGCCCGACAAGGGGAAGTGTTAGCCAGAGG
>JAYFRU010000040.1:0-12349 GCA_040946965.1 Burkholderia sp.
CAATCCGTTCGCATCGCCTGCAATCATCACCACGTGGGCTACTCCGTCCTCATGCTCGATTTATGCAACAACGCCCCACCGCGCTGGCCGAGATCGTCGGCTGCTACCTGCCCTGGCTCTGGTGCTCAAGGGTGGGCGCAGCGCCTGGCTCTACCTGCCCGCAGCTGTCTCGCTGGCGCTGTTCGCCTGGCTGCTGACCCTGCATCCGTAGGCGGCCGGGCGCACCTATGCCGCCTACGGCGGGGTCTATATCGCGGTGGCCTGATCTGGCTGCGGGTGGTGGACGGCGTGCCGCTGACGCGCTGGGACGTGGCCGGCGCCGCGCTGGCGCTGGCCGGGATGGCGGTGATCGCGATGCAGCCGCGCGGTTGAGGGGCCGCGCGGCCAGGCGCCCTGGGGCGGGCGCGAGCGCCAGGCCGGGGGCCTGGGGCCGCCGGTGGCGCGAGCGGGTTGCGGCCGGTCGGGACGCCGGCGCCGTCCTCAGGCGGCCGGCGCGTCTTCCTTGCGCCAGACGCAGGCGCCCTTGACCGACTTGTCGAGACCGTCGAGCTGCGCCTGGTGCGCGACCAACTCCTCCTCGCTGGCGGCCAGCACCGGCAGTGCCAGCGTGGCCAGCGAAACGCGCGCCGTGCCGCTCGCGCCGTCCTCGTCGCCGCCGTCGCCGAGCATGTCGATCACCAGGCTCTCCTGGCCGCGCGTCATCGCCAGGTAGACCTCGGCGAGCAACTCCGAGTCGAGCAGCGCGCCGTGCAGCGTGCGGTGCGCGTTGCTGATGCCGAACCGGTCGCACAGCGCGTCGAGCGAGTTGCGCTTGCCGGGGAACATCTGCTTGGCCTGCACCAGCGTGTCGATCACGCCGTCGCAGTGCTGGTTCAGCGGCGGCAGGCCGACGCGGTCGAACTCGGCGTCGATGAAGCCGATGTCGAAGGGTGCGTTGTGGATGATCAGCTCGGCGCCGCGCACGAAATCGCAGATCGCATTGGCCACCTCGGCGAACTTCGGCTTGTCGCTGAGGAATTCGGTGGTCAGGCCGTGCACGGCCAGCGCGCCCGGATCGCTGCCGCGCTCCGGATTCACGTAGAAATGCAGGTTGTTGCCGGTCAGCCGGCGGTTGAGCATTTCCACGCAGCCGATTTCGATGATGCGGTCGCCGGTGCGGGCGTTCAGGCCGGTGGTTTCGGTATCGAGGATGATCTGACGCATGGGGGTTCTTCAGTGTGGCCGGCGCGGGGGCCGGCGGTAAAGGCGAGGGGCGGGGGGCTACGGCGCGCGGGCCGCTCAGGCCTGCTGCGACAGCGATTCGACGCCGCAGTTGGCGAGCGCGTCGGCGCGCTCGTTCTCGGCGTGGCCGGCATGGCCCTTGACCCAGCGCCATTCGATCTCGTGGCCGACCACCAGTTCATCGAGCTGCTTCCAGAGATCGGCGTTTTTGACCGGCGTCTTCGCCGCAGTCACCCAGCCTTTTTTCTTCCAGCCGTGGATCCACTCGCTGATGCCTTTCTGCACGTACTGGGAATCGGTGTGCACGACCACGCGGCAGCGGCGCTTGAGCGCCTCGAGCGCCTTGATTACGGCCAGCAGTTCCATGCGGTTGTTGGTGGTGCCGGCCTCGCCGCCGAACAGTTCCTTTTCCTGGTCGCCGAAGCGCAGCAGCGCGCCCCAGCCGCCGGGGCCGGGATTGCCCTTGCAGGCACCGTCGGTATAGATATCGATCGATTGCAACGTCATGAATGCTCTTGATGGGTGGTGGGGGTCGCGGCGGGCGCGAGGCCGGGCGCGCGCACGGGCTTGCGGACCCGGATCGGGCCGACCAGCCGCATCTCGCGCACGCGCTTGACTGCGGTGACCATGTAGACCGCACCGAAGATCGGCCACCAGCGGTCGCCGGCGGCCTCCATGAAGGCGTAGCGCGCCATCCACTGGTCGGTGGCCAGGGGCGGGCGGTAGCAGCCGAAGCGGCCGCGCTCGATGTCGAAGCCGAGCAGCTTCATCCAGTCCTTGAGGCGGATGAAGGCGATCGGATCGCGCGCGGCCGGCACGAAGGGCCGGTTGGCGATGCGCCCGACCGACTGCCGGGCGCCCCACAGGCTCAGGGAGTTGAAGCCCGTGATGACCAGCCGGCCTTCCGGCATCAGCACCCGCTCGACCTCGCGCAGCAGGCCGTGCGGATCGGCGGTGAACTCCAGCGTATGTGGCATCACGATCAGGTCGACGCTCTGCGATTCGAACGGCAGCTCGAGCAGGTCGCACCAGACGGTGCTGCGCCCGGCCGGCGCGTGATGCGGGCCGGCCGGATCGTCCGCCCAGGGATAGCGGAACGGTGCGCTGGCGCCGCTGGCCGGGTCCAGCACGAGGCTGCGGCCGGGCATGCGGTTCTCGCGCAGCGAATCGAGTTGCGGCAGGCCCAGTTGCAGCGCGTGGAAGCCGAACACGTCGGACACCACGCGGTCGAGCTGGGCCTGTTCCCACTCGAGCACGTAGTGGCCGGGCGGCGAAGCGCTCCAGGCGGGCCAGTCTATAATCGGACGGTCTGACATATCGATGAGTGCGCGCCCATGAACGAGCTGGAATACATGCCGGTGGCGGCATTTGAGGACAACTATATCTGGCTCGTGTCGGATGGCAGCGACGCGGTCGCCGTCGATCCGGGCGACGCCGCCCCGGTGCGGCGATATCTCGAGGCACGGGGCTCACGGGGCTGGCGGCTAGCCGCTATTCTACTCACCCACCACCATGCCGACCACGTCGGCGGTGTGGCCGAGCTGCTCGCGTATGCCGCCGGCACCGGCCCGGTGCCCGTCTACGGGCCGGCGGGCGAGGGCATCGCGCAGGTCAGCGAGCCGCTCGCGGGCGGTGCGCGCGTGCGCATCGGCAAGCCCGCGCTCGAATTCGAGGTGTTCGACGTGCCGGGCCACACACGCGGCCATATCGCCTATTACCAGGCGGCCGGCGCGGGCCATCCGGCGCCCCACCTGTTCTGCGGCGACACCCTGTTTTCCTGCGGCTGCGGCCGCCTGTTCGAGGGCACACCGGCCCAGATGCTGGCCTCGCTCGACGCGCTGGCCGCGCTGCCCGGCGAGACCCAGGTGCACTGCGCGCACGAGTACACGCTCTCGAACATCCGCTTCGCACTGGCCTGCGAGCCCGACAACGCCGCGCTGGTGGCCTGGCGCGACGCTGCCTCGGCACGGCGCGCGCGCGGCGAGCCGACCCTGCCGACCACCATCGCGCACGAGCGTGCCGTCAATCCCTTCCTGCGCGCCGACAGCGCCTCGATCGCGGCCACCCTGGAGGCCGAGCTGCACGAGGCGCCGGCCGACCGGCTGGCGGCCTTCACCTTGATGCGCGAGTGGAAGAACCGCTTCCGCTGAGCTTGCCGCCAGCGATGGCTTCCAGTCCCGCGCGGCTCGCGGGACGCAAGCGGGGCGCTCGATCCCGCTGCCTGTCGCAACAATTCTTCACCTTCGTCGAAGTGGAACGCGCGCATCATCGGGACTCGCGCGGCATCAGGCGGGAGCGCGCGACGGCGCGGGTTCGACTGGCCGCCGGGGCGAGTCGGGTAAATCCCTGACAGCGACAGGCAAATGCTCAAGCGGAATCTGGAGAATGCGCCCCAAATATAGGATTTATCTGCATTTTTAGGCATTTTTATTGACGCGATGCGCGCGCCTACCTTACTATCGCCTGCAATTTCCAGCCGTTGGAAGCCGAGATTACATGCGATTCCTGATCAGTGCGCTATTGGTCCTGTTGCTGGCAGCCTGTGCCAGCCCGGAGCCGACCGCCCCCACCGCCGCCGCTTCCGACCCGCAAGCCGCCTCCGATTTTCTCCGCAAGTCCGCCACCTCCAAGGAAACCGTCGACGTCGACAAGCAGTCGGTCGACGAACTGACCACCAAGGATCCCGATCTGTGGGCCCGCATTCGCTGCGGCTTCCAGATGCCAGACCTGCAGAGCGATCAGGTCGACATGCAGACGACTTGGTACACGGAGCGTCCCAACTACGTGCAGCGCATGACCGAGCGCTCGCAGAAGTACCTATATCACATCGTCGAGGAGCTTGAGGCGCGCGACATGCCGACCGAGCTGGCGCTGCTGCCCTTCATCGAGTCGGCCTACAACCCGCAGGCCCTGTCGGTGGCCAAGGCGGCCGGCATGTGGCAGTTCGTTCCCGGCACGGGCCGCACCTACAACCTCAAGCAGAACATGTGGCAGGACGAGCGCCGCGACGTGCTGGCCTCGACCAGCGCCGCACTCGACTACCTTTCGCGCCTGCATGACATGTTCGGCGACTGGTACCTGGCGCTGGCGGCCTACAACTGGGGCGAGGGCAACGTGCAGCGCGCGATCGCGCGCAACCAGGCGGCCGGCCTGCCGACCGACTACCAGAGCCTGCGCATGCCGAACGAGACGCGCAACTACGTGCCCAAGCTGCAGGCGGTCAAGAACATCATCGCCAATCCGCAGCAGTACGGCCTGAGCCTGCCGGATATCCCGAACCACCCGTATTTCGTCACCGTCACCACCTCGCACGACATCGACGTGAAGATGGCCGCGCAGCTCGCGGGCCTGTCGCTCGAGGAGTTCAAGGCGCTCAATCCCTCGTTCTCGAAGCCGGTGATCCTCGGCGCGACGCAGCCGCAGATCCTGCTGCCGTTCGACAACGCCTCGCAGTTCGAGAAGGGCCTGAAGTCCTACGACGGCCAGCTGTCGACCTGGACTACCTATACCGTCACTGCGCGCGCGCGCCCGGCGGCGATCGCCGAGAAGATCGGGCTCGACGCCGACACGCTGATGGCCGTCAACAAGATTCCGGCCGGCATGCGCCTGAAGCCGGGCTCGACCATCGTGGTGCCGCGCGGCGACGACAACGACGAGGACATCAGCGCTGACGTCGCCGAGAATGCCGTGCTGGCGATGGAGCCGGACGTGCCGGATACGCGCAAGATGCTGATCCGGGTGCGCCGTACGCAATCGATGGCTGCGGTGGCGAGCCGTTACGGCGTCTCGATCGGGCAGCTGAAGGCCTGGAACCGCACGCGCCGCGACCAGGTCAGCCCCGGCCAGACCCTGGTGCTGCACGTACCGGCCAAGGCCGCCGCCAAGCCGGCCGCCGCGAAGGTCGCCAAGCCGGTCGCGAAGACCGCCTCGAACAAGAGCAAGTAGAAATAACGCGATTCGGTCGCCGTGCGCACGGGGGCATTGCGCCCGATCTGCGGCACGTCGCTTATGATCCGCCCGCACGCCGTCACCGAGGTGACGGCGTTTTCGTTTTGGGCCAGCCGCTCGCCATCGCGCGCGGCGCATTCGAGGTAAGCCGCATGTCTTCCGTCCAGCTGCGCGTGTTCGCGCTGTTTTCGATCGGGTATTTCGTTTCCTACGTGTTCCGGGGCGTCAATCTCGGCTTCGCGCCGCTGATCACGCATGAGATCGGGCTGTCGGCCGCCGACCTCGGGCTGCTGACCAGCCTCTATTTCCTCGGCTTCGCTGGCGCGCAGATCCCGGCCGGCGTGCTGCTCGACCATTACGGCCCGCGTCGCGTGACGGCCGCGATGCTGCTGTTCGCGGCGGCCGGCAGCGGCCTGTTCGGGCTCGGCCACGGGATCGGCTCGCTGATGGCGGGACGGCTGCTGATCGGGATCGGCGTATCGGTTTGCCTGGGCGCGGCCTTCAAGGCGATCGCCGAGCATTTCCCGATCGCGCTGCTGCCGCTGGTGAACGGCTTCGTGATGGCGGTGGGCGGCTTCGGCGGCGTGGCGGTCGGTTCGCCGCTGGCCTGGACGCTCGGCTTCGTGGGCTGGCGCGCGGTCTGCGCGGGGCTGGTGGTGTTTACTGTGGCGGTGGCCGCGCTGATCTGGCTCGGCGCGCCGGATGCCGCGCGCACCCATCGCCAGGCCAGCATCGGCAGCCAGTTCAAGGGCACCTGGCACATCCTGAAGAGCCCGGCGTTCTGGAAGATCGCCTCGTTCTCGGTGGTCACGCAGGGCGTGTTCTACGCCATGCAGTCGCTGTGGGTGGGCGCCTGGATGCGCGACGTAATGGGCTTCGCGCCGCACGAGGCGGCCGCGCTGGTGTCGGTGATCGGCCTGGCGATGATGGCGGGCAGCGTCGGCACCGGCGCGGCGGCGCGCATGCTGGAGCGCTGCGGCCTGTCGGTCTATGCCTTCTGCGGGATCGGCATGGGCTGCTTCGTGCTCACCCAGCTGGCGATCATGCTGCGCGCGCCGCTGCCGGCCGTGGTGCTGTGGGCCGCCTATGGCGCGTTCGGCGGGATCGGCATCCTCAGCTACGCGATCCTCGCCGAGCATTTCCCCTCGCACCTGATCGGTCGCGCCAATACCACGCTGACCCTGGTGATCTTCCTGCTGATCTTCGGTTTCCAGGTCGGGGTCGGCGCGGTGCTGTCGCAATGGCCGACGCTGGATGGCCATTACCCCGCCGCCGCGCACCTGAGCGCCTGGGGCGTGCTGATCGCACTGCAACTGGCCAGCGCGATCTGGTATGTGCTGCCGGGACGCGCGCGGATCGGGGCTGGCCAGCATCCGTCCTGAGGCCGCGACCGCGAAAGGCGGGCGGGGCGGCCGGTCTCGGCTTCCGACCCCATCCGGCCGATCGACCCAGGATCGCGCCCAGCCATCCGCCGAGCCCGTCAAACCCTTGTCACACAAGGCTGGGTAGATCAGGGTTGAGATAGGGCCTGTTTCATGCTATAATCTCAAGGATTGTGCAATTTAACCCTGCACCCTAGCGCCTACCTCCAAATCCCCGTCTTCCGCCGCCTGCCTCCCGGCACGCGACGCCGCCGAATGGCAGCCTGCCGATCCGTCGAGCCGGCGCATGTCCGGCGCGTCGTCCGGGTGAGCCGAGCGAGCGCCGGCGAACGCCTCTCGTGAGGCGAACCGGCCGCAGCAGGTCGACAGGTCGGCAGCAAGGGTGTCCCCCAAGGAGCCTCCCGTGTTGCCGTCTTTTTCTCCCGCCTTGCTCGCACTCGCCGACGGCACGGTGTTTCGCGGTTATTCGATTGGCGCGGCTGGCCATACGATCGGCGAAGTCGTGTTCAATACCGCGATCACCGGCTATCAGGAAATCCTGACCGACCCGAGCTACGCGCGGCAGATCGTAACGCTCACGTATCCCCATATCGGTAATGTCGGCGTCAACCACGAAGACGTCGAAGCCACCAAGATCCACGCCGCCGGCCTGATCATCCGCGACCTGCCGGTGCCGGCATCCAATTTCCGCATGGACCGCACGCTCGGCGATTATCTGCGCGACGAAGGCCTGGTCGCGATCGCCGGCATCGACACCCGCAAGCTGACCCGCGTTCTGCGCGACAAGGGCGCGCAGAACGGCTGCATCCTGGCCGGCTCCGACGACGAGGCCAAGGCAGTCGCGCTGGCGCGCTCGTTCCCGGGCCTGGCCGGCATGGACCTGGCGAAGGTGGTCTCGACCGACAAGCCGTTCGCCTGGAAGCAAAGCGAGTGGCGCCTCGGCAGCGGCTCCGGCGAGCAGACCGCACCGCGCTTCAAGGTCGTCGCCTATGATTTCGGCGTCAAGTACAACATCCTGCGCATGCTGGCTGAGCGCGGCTGCGACGTCACCGTGCTGCCCGCGCAGGCGAGCGCGGCCGAGGCGCTGGCGCTGAATCCGGACGGCGTGTTCCTGTCGAACGGCCCCGGCGATCCGGAGCCTTGCGACTACGCGATCGCGGCCGCCAAGGAGTTCATCAAGCGCGGCGCGCCGACCTTCGGCATCTGCCTGGGCCACCAGATCATGGGCCTGGCGGTCGGCGCCAAGACGCTGAAGATGAAGACCGGCCATCACGGCGCGAACCACCCGGTGAAGGACCTGACCGATGGCCGCGTGGTGATCACCTCGCAGAACCACGGTTTCGCGGTCGACGCCGACTCTCTGCCGGCCAACGCGCGGGTCACCCACGTCTCGCTGTTCGACGGCACGCTGCAAGGCTTCGAGCTGACCGATAAGCCGGCCTTCTGCTTCCAGGGCCACCCGGAAGCCTCGCCGGGCCCGCACGACATCGGCTATCTGTTCGACCGCTTCACCTCGCTGATGGAAACCGCGAAGGCGCGCAGCGCCTGAGCGAGCGGAGACCACACATCATGTTCGGACATGCACTCGGGATCACGGATTTCTGGACCTACGTCGTCGGCGTGGTGTCCATCATCCTGCTGCCCGGCCCGAATTCGATGTACGTGCTGTCGCTGGCGGCGCAGCGCGGGGTCAAGGCCGGCTATCGCGCGGCCTGCGGCGTGTTCGTCGGCGACGTGGTGCTGATGCTGCTGTCGGCGGCCGGCGTCGCTTCGCTGCTGAAGGCCAACCCGCAGCTGTTCTCGGTCGTCAAGTACGGCGGCGCCGCCTACCTGTTCTACATCGGCTTCGGCATGCTGCGCGGCGGCTGGCGGGCGCTGCGCGCCTCGCGCGCCGGCACCGCGGCAGCCGCGCGCGCGGTGGACGGCGAGCGGCCGTTCCGCAAGGCGCTGGTCGTCAGCCTGCTGAATCCGAAGGCGATCCTGTTCTTCATCTCGTTCTTCATCCAGTTCGTCGATCCGAGCTACTGCTACCCGGTGGTGTCCTTCGTCGTGCTGGGCGCGATCTCGCAGTTCACGAGCTTCCTGTACCTGAGCACGCTGATCTTCGCGGGCGCACGTCTTGCCGAACAGTTTCGCCGCCGCCGCAAGCTCGCGGCGGGCGCGGCCAGCGGCGTGGGCAGTCTGTTCATCGGCTTCGGCCTCAAGCTCGCCTTCGCAACGATCCGATGAACGCAGCCGCCGCTCAAGCGCATTAGCGATTACTTTTTGAATACTCGAGCTATGCCAAAACGCACAGACATCAAGAGCATCCTCATCATCGGCGCCGGCCCGATCATCATCGGCCAGGCGTGCGAGTTCGACTACTCGGGCGCGCAGGCATGCAAGGCCTTGCGTGAGGAAGGCTACAAGGTCATTCTCGTCAACAGCAATCCGGCGACGATCATGACCGACCCGAACACGGCCGACGTCACCTACATCGAGCCGATCACCTGGGAAGTGGTGGAACGCATCATCGCCAAGGAGCGTCCGGACGCGATCCTGCCGACCATGGGCGGCCAGACCGCGCTGAACTGCGCGCTCGACCTGCACCACCACGGCGTGCTGGAAAAATACAAGGTCGAGCTGATCGGCGCCTCGCCCGAGGCGATCGACAAGGCGGAAGACCGCCAGAAGTTCAAGGACGCGATGACCAAGATCGGCCTGGGTTCGGCCAAGTCGGGCATCGCGCACTCGATGGAAGAGGGGCTCAAGGTGCACGGCGAGATCGCCGCGATCACCGGCGGCAGCGGCTACCCGACCGTGATCCGCCCGTCCTTCACGCTGGGCGGCTCGGGCGGCGGCATCGCCTACAACCGCGAGGAGTTCGAGGAGATCTGCAAGCGCGGTCTCGACCTCTCGCCGACGCGCGAACTGCTGATCGAGGAATCGCTGCTGGGCTGGAAGGAATACGAGATGGAAGTGGTTCGCGACCGTGCGGACAACTGCATCATCGTCTGCTCGATCGAGAACCTCGACCCGATGGGCGTGCATACCGGTGATTCGATCACCGTTGCGCCGGCCCAGACGCTCACCGACAAGGAATACCAAATCCTGCGTAACGCCTCGCTGGCGGTGCTGCGCGAGATCGGCGTCGATACCGGCGGTTCGAACGTGCAGTTCGCGATCAACCCGGACGACGGCCGCATGGTGGTGATCGAGATGAACCCGCGCGTGTCGCGTTCCTCGGCGCTGGCCTCCAAGGCCACGGGTTTCCCGATCGCCAAGGTGGCGGCCAAGCTCGCCATCGGCTACACGCTCGACGAACTCAAGAACGAGATCACCGGCGGCCAGACGCCGGCTTCGTTCGAGCCGACCATCGACTACGTGGTCACCAAGATCCCGCGTTTCGCCTTCGAGAAATTCCGCGAGGCCGATTCGCGCCTGACCACCCAGATGAAGTCGGTCGGCGAGGTGATGGCGATCGGCCGGACCTTCCAGGAATCGTTCCAGAAGGCGCTGCGCGGCCTGGAAGTGGGCGTCGACGGCCTCGACGAGAAGTCGGTCGATCGCGACGAGATCGTGCGCGAGATCGGCGAGCCGGGTCCGGACCGAATCTGGTATGTCGGCGATGCGTTACGCGTCGGCATGTCGGCCCAGCAGATCTTCGAGGAAACCGCGATCGACCCGTGGTTCCTGGCCCAGATCGAGCAGATCATCCTGAAGGAGAAGGCGCTCGGCGGCCGCACGCTGGCGAGCCTCACGAAGGACGAGCTCTATTTCCTGAAGCAAAGCGGCTTCTCGGATCGCCGCTTGGCGAAGTTGCTGGCCGCGAGCCCCGCCGAGGTGCGCGCGCGTCGCCTGGAGCTGAACGTGCGCCCGGTCTACAAGCGCGTCGATACCTGCGCGGCCGAGTTCGCCACCAAGACCGCCTACATGTACTCGACCTACGAGGAAGAGTGCGAGGCGCAGCCGACCGGCAACAAGAAAATCATGGTGCTGGGCGGCGGCCCGAACCGGATCGGCCAGGGCATCGAGTTCGACTACTGTTGCGTGCACGCGACGCTGGCGATGCGCGAGGACGGCTACGAGACCATCATGGTCAACTGCAACCCGGAAACGGTATCGACCGACTACGACACGTCCGACCGTCTCTACTTTGAGCCGCTCACGCTCGAGGACGTGCTGGAAGTGGTCGACAAGGAAAAGCCGGTCGGCGTGATCGTCCAGTACGGCGGCCAGACGCCGCTGAAGCTGGCGCTCGACCTAGAAGCCGCCGGCGTGCCGATCATCGGCACCTCGCCGGACATGATCGATGCCGCCGAGGACCGCGAGCGCTTCCAAAAGCTGCTGCAGGAGCTGGGCCTGCGCCAGCCGCCGAACCGCACCGCGCGCGCCGAGGATGAAGCGCTGGCGCTGGCCGCCGAGATCGGCTACCCGCTGGTGGTGCGCCCGTCCTACGTGCTGGGCGGCCGCGCCATGGAAATCGTCCACGAGCCGCGCGACCTCGAGCGCTACATGCGCGAGGCCGTGAAGTTCTCGAACGATTCGCCGGTGCTGCTCGACCGCTTCCTCAACGACGCGATCGAATGCGACGTGGACTGCATCTGCGACGGCGAGGCCGTGTTCATCGGCGGCGTGATGGAGCACATCGAACAGGCGGGCGTCCACTCGGGCGATTCGGCCTGCTCGCTGCCGCCGTACTCGCTGGCCAAGGAAACCGTGCTCGAGCTGAAGCGCCAGACCGCCGCGATGGCCCGCGCCCTGAACGTGATCGGCCTGATGAACGTGCAGTTCGCGATCCAGCAGGTGCCGCAGGCCGATGGCTCGAAGCAGAACATCATCTACGTGCTGGAAGTGAACCCGCGCGCCTCGCGTACCGTTCCCTACGTGTCGAAGGCCACCAGCCTGCCGCTGGCGAAGATCGCCGCGCGCGCGATGGTCGGCCAGAAGCTGGCCGAGCAGGGCGTGACCAAGGAAGTCGAGCCGCCTTACTTCAGCGTCAAGGAAGCGGTGTTCCCGTTCGTGAAGTTCCCGACCGTCGATCCGGTGCTCGGACCGGAAATGCGTTCGACCGGCGAAGTGATGGGCGTGGGCCGCACCTTCGGCGAAGCGCTGTTCAAGTCGCAGCTCGCGGCCGGCTCGCGCCTGCCCGAGTCGGGCACGGTGCTGCTGACGGTGATGGATGCCGACAAGCCGAAGGCGGTCGAAGTCGCGCGCATGCTGCACGACCTCGGCTACCCGATCGTCGCCACGCGCGGCACAGCCGCCGCCATCGAGGCGGCCGGCGTGCCGGTGAAAGTCGTCAACAAGGTGAAGGACGGCCGTCCGCACATCGTCGACATGATCAAGAACGGCGAGATCGCGCTGGTATTCACCACCGTCGATGAAACGCGCGCGGCGATCGCCGATTCGCGTTCGATCCGCATGAGCGCGCAGGCGCAGAAGGTCACTTATTACACCACCATGTCGGGCGCGCGCGCGGCGGTGGAAGGCCTGCGCTACCTGAAGGACCTCGAAGTCTATGATTTACAAGGTCTTCATGCTCGCCTAAACTAAGCCGTCGGGTTGAAGTTGCCTGCGGAAAATGTATCCCTTGCTGAGGGTGTGTAAAACTCAGTCAAGGAGGCATGCAAGATGGGTAATGCGAGAGCGCGGTACACGCTCGAATTCAAGCTGGAAGCGGTTCGGATGGTGCGCACCGGGCAGAGCATTGCGGCGGTGGCGCAGATCCTGGACATCCGGCCCCAGACGCTGCATAACTGGATTAAGGCGGACACGGCGGGCAAGCTCAAGGGCGTGGGTGTGAAGGTGTCGCCCGA
>JAYFRU010000041.1:0-12306 GCA_040946965.1 Burkholderia sp.
AATTGTTAACAGAGGCCTCGCTGCGACCGTTGCGCGTAAACGTCACCGCGCCAAATCGGATTTATGCAACAACGCCTTTGCGTGAAGTAGCCATCGCGAAATCATGCCAGATTTCGTGTGCCGCTCACATCCCGCAACCCCCCTTCCAGACTGGCTCTCAGGCAGTTTTATCATGAAAATTCATCACACTTTTCCACAAAGACCCCATTTTATTTATGACAAGGCCGGTCCTATACTCGGCTCGTCCTGCCGATCAAGTCGCCTCGCGCATCATGTCCAAGCTCCCGCCCGCCCCGCTCACCGCTGCCTCCGGCACGCTTCCCGCCACCGCCCCGGATGCCGCGCGGCCTACGGCGCCCGACCTGCTGCCGGCGCTGGCGCGTGGCGCGCGCGTGGTGGTGCAGGCGCGCCGCGCTGGCGGGCTTGTGGATGCTCGCCGACCAGCTGGTGCGCATCTGCCGGCTGCCGGTGCCGGCCGGCATCGTCGGGCTCGCGGTGTTGCTGCTCTTGCTGATGTCGGGCCGGGTCCGGCCGGCCGCAGTGAGGGACGGCGCGAACTGGCTGCTCACCGGCATGCTGCTGTTCTTCATCCCGGCCACGGTGGCCGCGGTCCAGTACGGCGGCCTGTTCCGCACCGAAGGCTGGCGGCTGGCCCTGGTGGTGGTGCTCAGCACGATGCTGGTGATGAGCGCGGTGGCGCTGGCGGTCGAGCGGACGGCCCGCTTCGAGCGGCGCCTCGCGCTGGCGCGCGCCATGCGCGGCCGCTCGCCGGCCTGCGGGTCGATCAGGCAGGCCTGAGGACATCGCCATGAGCCTCGACCTCGCCCAACTTTCGCCTGCGGCCACCGGCGCGTTGTCCGCGCTCTGCCTGGCCGCCACCATCGCGCTCTATCTGGCGGCGAAACGCCTCTACGCGGCGCGCCGCTCGCTGCTGTTCTCGCCACTGGTGATGGTGCCGGCGCTGCTGGTGGCGGCCATCGCGCTGAGCGGCATCCTCTACGCCGTCTACTTCCACGACACGCGCTAGCTGATGTGGCTGCTGGGTCCGGCCACCATCGCCTTCGCGGTGCCGATCCACGAATACCGACACCTGATCCGCCGCCATTGGCTGTCGCTGTCGGTGGGCGTGACGGTCGGCATGGTGGCCGCCGTCGGCGGTTCACTGCTGCTGGCCAGGCTGCTGCACCTGTCGCCCGAGCTGCAGCGCAGCCTCGCGGTGCGCTCGATCTCGACACCGTCCGCGCTGGCCGTCTCGGACCGCCTGCATGCGCCGCGCGACCTGACCGCGCTGTTCGTGATCGCCGCCGGCCTGTGCGGCATGCTGCTCGGCGAGCTGTTGCTGGCGGTGCTGCCGCTGCGTTCGCGCCTGGCACGCGGCGCGCTGTTCGGCGCGCGCGCGCATGCGGTCGGCACCGCCAAGGCGCGCGAGATCGGCGGCGAGGAAGGCGTGGTGTCGAGCCTGACGATGATGATCGCCGGCGTGGCGATGGTGTTGCTCGCGCCCTTGCTGGCGCACCTGCCGATCTAGGGATCCATCGCATCCACGGCACCGGGCGGCGGCCCTCGATGCACCGCGCCCGGCCCGTCACGCCGATTCCACATCGGCGGGAGACAATCCTCGCATCGGCGCCGCGACTGCGTCATCGCCCGTGCCCGGCCGCCGCCCTCGCCGCAGCCGCGAGCCCCGCCGGGCCTGCGTGAGGCGCGCTCCGGGCCGCTCGGCGGCGGCCGCATTCGCCGCGCGCCGCGTGCGTTCCCCGATTCGACAAACCAGCGAGATGGACGCAAATCCCCCCTCTGTTCTTCCCATCGCGCAACAGTCGGTCCGCTGACAATCAAGCTACGAGTCATCACGTAAGCAAGCTCATGGCCACCACGACCGCCTCCGCTTCACCCGAACGCCCGCCCACCGGCAAATTCAAGCGCATCGTGCTGTTCGCGCTGATCGGCCTGGTCATCGCCGCTGCGGGCGGTGCCGCCGCCTGGTACTTCTTGCTTCGGCACGAAGGCCCGGTGGCCGCCGCGCATGCCGCGCCGCAGTCGCTGGCCACCCCGGTGTTCTTCCCGCTCGAGTCGATGACGGTCAACCTGCAGTCCGACGACGGCCTGCACTACCTGCGCATCGGCCTGACCCTAAAGCTCACCGACCCGACCGCCCAGGACTACCTGACCCAGCACATGCTGGAGATTCGCAGCCGGATCCTGCTGGCGCTGTCGAACAAGCATCCGGAGGATCTCGCCACGCTCGACGGCAAGCGCCAGCTCGCCGTCGAGCTGCGTACGCTGATCGAGCAGCCGACGCAGCCGGGCAATCGCAGCGCCCGCGTTGACGCGGTGCTGTTCACCGATTTCGTCGTCCAGTAAGCCGCCAAGGGAGCGCCATGGGCCACGAAGAATTCATGTCGCATGAGGAGGTCGATGCCCTCCTCCAGGGCGTCACCGGCGAGATCGATTCGACCGACGAACCGGTCGATACCTCGGGTGTCCGCCCCTACAACCTCGCGACGCAGGAACGGATCGTCCGCAGCCGGATGCCCGGCCTGGAGATCATCAACGATCGCTTCGCGCGCCTGCTGCGCGTCGGCATCTTCAACTTCATGCGCCGCACTGCGGAAATCTCGGTCAGCCAGGTGAAGGTGCAGAAGTACAGCGAGTTCACCCGCAACCTGCCGATCCCGACCAACCTGAACCTGGTGCACGTCAAGCCGCTGCGCGGCACCTCGCTGTTCGTGCTCGACCCGAACCGGGTGTTCTTCGTGGTCGACAACCTGTTCGGCGGCGACGGGCGCTTCCATACCCGCGTCGAGGGCCGCGATTTCACGCAGACCGAGATGCGCATCATCAGCAAGCTGCTGCACATGGTGTTCGAGCATTACACGGTGGCCTGGAAGAGCGTGCGGCCGCTGCAGTTCGAACACGTGCGCTCGGAGATGCACACGCAGTTCGCCAACGTCGCCACGCCCAACGAGATCGTGATCGTCACGCAGTTCTCGATCGAGTTCGGCCCGACCGGCGACACCCTGCACATCTGCATGCCCTACTCGATGATCGAGCCGATCCGCGACGTGCTGAGCTCGCCGATCCAGGGCGAGGCGCTCGAGGGCGACCGCCGCTGGGTGCGCGTGCTGTCGCAGCAGGTGCAGGCCGCCGAGGTCGAGCTGACCGCCGACCTGGCCGAGGTACCGACCACGTTCGAACGGATCCTCAACCTGCGGGTGGGCGACGTGCTGCCGCTCGACATCGGTGACGCGGTGACCGCCAAGGTGGACGGCGTGCCGGTGATGGAATGCGGCTACGGGATTTTCAATGGGCAATACGCGCTGCGCGTGAACCGCATGATCGGCGCGAGCGACACGACGAAGGAAGGTGGATATGACTGGACTGAACCCGACGCCCGGCGGCAAGCAAGCAGGCGCCGACGCGGCCGCCGGCCCTGCGGACGACGCCATGGACGACTGGGCCGCCGCGCTCGCCGAGCAGAACGAGCAGCCGATCGCCTCCGGCACCACCGGTGCCGGCGTGTTCCAGCCGCTGTCGAAGGCGGCCTCGAACTCGACGCACAACGACATCGACATGATTCTCGACATCCCCGTCAAGATGACCGTCGAACTGGGCCACACCAAGATCGCGATCCGCAACCTGCTGCAGCTCGCGCAGGGCTCGGTGGTCGAGCTCGACGGCCTGGCCGGCGAGCCGATGGACGTGCTGGTCAACGGCTGCCTGATCGCGCAGGGCGAAGTGGTGGTGGTGAACGACAAATTCGGGATCCGCCTGACCGACATCATCACGCCCTCGAAACGGATCCGGAAGCTGAATCGATGAAGCGTTCCGCCGTTCGCGCCGTGCCTGCGCAGCGGGCCGCTTCGGCCATCGCCGCGCGCCTGGCGGGAGCGGCCGGCCCGCTCGCCACCGGCGCCGCGCTGCTGGCCCCGGTGCTGGCGCGCGCGGCCGACACGAACGCCGTCAACCATCCCGCCTCCTACGCCACAGGCAGCGTGGTCGGCTCGGCCGTGCCCTCGCTCGGCGCGGGCGCGGTGCTGCAGACCATCCTCGGCCTGGCGGTGGTGATCGGCCTAGTGTTCGCCTGCGCCTGGCTGGCGCGGCGGCTCGGCTTCCAGCACGCCAGGCGCGGCGGCGCGTTGAAGGTGGTGGCCAGCGTCGCGGTGGGCGGCAAGGAAAGAGCCACCCTGGTGGAGATCGGCGACACCTGGCTGGTGCTGGGCGTGGCGCCCGGCAATGTCCGGCTGCTGCACACGCTGCCGGCCGGCACGCCCGGCGTGGTGGCCGGCGCCCCGACGACGCCCGAGCAGGATGCCGCGTTGTCCGGCACGTTCGGCGAGCGTTTTCGCAGCGGCTGGGCGGCGAAGTCGCCAAGCGGCTGGGTGGACGCTCCCGCAAGGATTCCTGAAGATGATATCGTATCGATCGAGCGCGCCGCGCGCTGCCCTGGCTGGCCACGCTGCTGCCGCTGGCCATGCTCGCGCTGCCCTCGCTGGCCCACGCGCAGGCGCAGGGCCTGCCGGCGTTCAACACCAGCCCCGGCCAGAACGGCGGCACGACCTATTCGCTGAGCGTGCAGACCATGCTGCTGCTCACGAAGCTGTCGTTCCTGCCGGCCATCGTGCTGATGATGACCAGCTTCACGCGCATCATCATCGTGCTGTCGCTGCTGCGCCAGGCGCTGGGCACCACTACCACCCCGCCGAATCAGGTGCTGGTGGGCCTGGCGCTGTTCCTCACGCTGTTCGTGATGTCGCCGGTGCTGGACCGCGCCTATACCGACGGCTACCAGCCGTTCTCGGCCGGCACCCTGCCGATGGACCAGGCGGTGCAGCGGGGCCTGGTGCCCTTCAAGACCTTCATGCTGAAGCAGACGCGCGAGAGCGACCTCGCGCTGTTCGCGCGCATCTTGAAGGCGCCGCCGATGCAAGGCCCCGAGGACGTGCCGCTGCTGGTGCCGGCCTTCCTGACCAGCGAGCTGAAGACCGGCTTCACGATCTTCATCCCGTTCCTGATCATCGACCTGGTGGTGGCGAGCGTGCTGATGTCGATGGGGATGATGATGGTCTCGCCGACCACCATCTCGCGGCCCTTCAAGCTGATGCTGTTCGTGCTGGTGGACGGCTGGCAGCTGCTGATCGGCTCGCTAGCGCAGAGCTTTACCTGAGGACGATGCGATGACGCCCGAATCCGTCATGACGCTGGGCCACCAGGCGATGATGATCGACCTGCTGCTGGCCGCGCCGCTGCTGCTGGTGGCGCTGGGCTGGTGGTGGGCCTGGTGGTGAGCCTGTTCCAGGCCGCCACGCAGATCAACGAATCGACCCTGTCGTTCATCCCCAAGCTGCTCGCGATCGTGGTGACGATGGTGATCGCCGGCCCCTGGATGCTGTCGACCATGCGCGACATCCTGATGCACGTGGCCACGCTCGGCACCAGCTGAGCGCGGCGCGTCCGTCTCCTCCTTCGATCGCTCCGCCCGCTCGCCGATGTTCACCGTCACCTACGCGCAGCTGAACGTCTGGCTGACCGCGTTCCTCTGGCCCTTCTCGTGCGGATCCTCGCGCTGGTGGCCACCGCGCCGCTGATCGGCCATGCCTCGGTGCCGGCGCGCGTGAAGATCGGCGTGTCGGCCCTGGTGTCGATCGCGGTGGCGCCGGCGCTCGGACCCTTGCCGCAGGCCACGGTGTTCTCGGCCAAGGGCGTCTGGATCTTGGTCAACCAGTTCCTGATCGGCGCCGCGCTCGGCTTCACCATGCAGATCGTGTTCGCCGTGGTGGAGGCGGCCGGCGACTACATCGGCCTGCAGATGGGGCTCGGCTTCGCCAGCTTCTTCGACCCGCACAGCGGCAACACGCCGATGCTGGGCCGGGTGCTGAACACCTTCGCGATGCTGGCCTTCATCGCCTTCGACGGCCACCTGCAGCTGATCTCCACCCTGGTGGAATCCTTCGATATCGTGCCGATCTCCTCGAACCTGCTGCATGCCGCGGGCTGGCGCATCGTGGCCGGCGCCGGCATCAACGTGTTCTCGATGGGCCTCCTGCTGGCGCTGCCGGTGGTGGCCGCGCTGCTGATCTCGAACCTCGCGCTGGGCATCCTGAACCGCGCCGCGCCGCAGATCGGCATCTTCCAGGTCGGCTTCCCGGTGCTGATGCTGGTCGGGCTGCTGCTGGTGCAGCTGATGATCCCCAACCTGATGCCGTTCTTCTCGCACCTGTTCGACAACGGTTACGAGATGATGGGCCGCGTCGCGGCGGGCTTCCGTTAAAATTCGGCTCGCGTTGCGCGAGCCGGCCTCCCTGCCGGCCGCCCCGCTCCCCGTCTCGCCAGTTCCCGTGCCCCGGTCCGCCTGCGGTGCGCCGGGCCTGGCGCGGCGCCGGTGAGGCGAGGCGGCTGCCGTCCCGGCCTCGCGCCCCCGAACAGTCGTCCGGCCCTGCCCGCGCCGATGCGTCGTCGATGCGCGGCCGGGCATGGCGAACGGCCTCGACGGCCCGTCGCGGCGGCGCCGGGGAACCGCGCAAGCGGCGCGCCACGCATGCCTTACATGGAAAACACGATGCAAAAGATCGAATCCGCCAGTCCCGAGGCCCGCTCCGCAGATCTCGCGGCGGACAACCTCGAACGGCTCCGGGCCCTGTTCCCGGAAGCGGTGACCGAAGGCCCGCAGGGCCTCGCGCTGAACCTCGAGGTGCTCAAGGCGCTGGTGGGCGAGCGCACCGTCGCCGAGGCCGACGAGAAATACAGCCTGGCCTGGCACGGCAAGCGTCGCGCGCGCCAGCTCGCGCTCACGCCCTCCGCCGGCACGCTGCGCCCCTGCCGCGACGAAAGCCTGAACTGGGACGGCACCCGCAACCTGATGATCGAGGGCGATAACCTCGAGGTGCTCAAGCTGTTGCACAAGAGCTACGCGGGCTCGGTCAAGCTGGTCTATATCGATCCGCCGTACAACACCGGCAAGGAGTTCGTCTATCCCGACAACTTCACCGACAGCCTGCGCCACTACCTCGCGCTGACGGGCCAGGCTGCGGGCGGCGTGAAGCTCAGCAGCCATACCGAGGCGAGTGGCCGGTTCCATACCGACTGGCTCAACATGATGTATCCGCGCCTGAAGCTGGCCTTCGACCTGCTCGCCAAGGACGGCCTGATCGCCATCCATATCGACGAGCACGAGCTGCACGCGCTGGTGCTGGTGATGCGCGAGATCTTCGGCGAGGAGAACGAGCTGGGCGTGGCGGTGTGGGACAAGCGCAACCCGAAGGGCGACGCGCGCGGCATCGCCTACCAGCACGAATCGATCGTGCTGTTCGCGCGCGACGCCGAGTGGCTGTTCGAGCACGCGCCGCTCAAGCGCCCCAAGCGCAACGCGCAGCGCATGCTGGACGCGGCCCACGACGCGATCGCCGACACCACCACCATCGCCGACGCGACCCAGGCCTACCGCGCCTGGCTGCGCGCGCAGGCCACGCTGTCGGGCGGCGAGGCGATGTACGACCGGCTCTCGCCCGAGGGCCGCGTCTACCGCCTGGTGTCGATGGCCTGGCCGAACAAGAAGCGCGCCCCCGACGACTACTTCATCCCGCTCACGCACCCGGTGACGAGCAAGCCCTGCCCGGTGCCCGAGCGCGGCTGGCGCAACCCGCCCGCCACCATGCGCGAGCTGCTCGACAAGGGGCTGATCGAGTTCGGCGCCGACGAGAGCACCCAGCCGCAGCGGATCTATTTCCTCGACGAGAACCTGCACGAGAACGTGCCCTCGATCCTGCCCTTCGGCGGCTCGGACGATGCGCGCCTGAAGGCGCTGGCGATCCCCTTCGACCTGCCCAAACCGACCGACTTCGCGGCCTCGCTGGTGGGCTGGCTGACCGGCGGCGAGGACCTGGTCGTCGACTGCTTCGCCGGCTCCGGCACTACCGCGCACGCGGTGATGGAAGCCAATGCGGCCGACGGCGCGCGCCGGCGTTTCGCGCTGGTGCAGCTGCCCGAGCTGCTCGACGCCGGCAACAAGGACCAGAAGGCGGCCGCCGAGTTCTGCGCGAAGCTCAAGCGCCCGGCCAACCTGGCCGAGATCACCAAGGAGCGGCTGCGGCGCGCGGCCGAGCGGATCCTCGGCGAGCATCCCGAGGCGGCGCTAGACGTGGGCTTCCGCGTGTTCCGGCTCGATTCCACCAACGTGGTGGAATGGGACCCGCGCGGCGCCAACGTGCAGCAGTCGCTGCTCGACGCGGTCGAGCACATCAAGGCCGGCCGCACCGACGCGGACCTGCTGGCCGAGCTGACCATCAAGCTCGGCCTCGATCTGTGCGCGCCGATCGACACGCTGCCGTTGGCCGGCAAGCAGGTGCACGTGATCGACGGCGCGATCGTGGCCTGCTTCGCCGCGCGCATCGATCGCAGCGAGGCCGAGGTGCTGGCGCAGGGCATCGTCGGCGTGCTGGACGCGGTCGATGCGCCGCCGCAGCACGACGTGACCTGCGTGTTCCGCGACGGCGCCTTCGTCGACGACGTCGCCAAGGTCAACCTGTCCGCGATCCTCGAGCAGCATGGGATTCGCTCGGTGCGGAGCCTCTGATGACGCGCAACGTGTTCGACGCGCAGTCGGCCGGCGCGCCGATGATGGAACTGCATTTCGAGGCCGATCTCGACTACCAGCTGGAGGTGGTGGATGCCGTCTGCGACCTGTTCCGCAGGCAGGATGCGCATCGCGCAGCGTTCAGCGTGGAGGCGGCGGAAGTTGGCGACGGCGACACCAGCGTCGCGCGGCAGATGCCGATCGGCGTGGCCGAGAGCGCGCTGGCGGTCGGCAACCGGCTCGCGCTCGATCCTGCGGCGCTGGCGCACAACCTCGCCGAGGTGCAGGTGCGCGGCGGCCTGGCGCCCTCGGGGGCGCTGGCCTCGACCGACTTCACGGTCGAGATGGAGACCGGCACCGGCAAGACCTATGTCTACCTGCGCACCGTCTTCGAGCTGCATCGGCGTTACGGCTTCACCAAGTTCGTGATCGTGGTGCCCTCGGTGGCGATCAAGGAGGGCGTGCACAAGACGCTCGGCATCACGCGCTCGCATTTCCGCCGGCTCTACGACGGCGTGCCCTTCGACTACTTCCTGTACGACTCCACCAAGCTCGGCCAGGTGCGCCGCTTCGCCTCCAGCGCGACGGTACAGATCATGGTCGCGACGGTGGCCGCGATCAACCGCAAGGACGTCAACAACCTCTACAAGCCCAGCGAGAAGACCGGTGGCGAGAAACCGATCGACCTGATCCGTGCCACCCGGCCGATCCTGATCGTCGACGAGCCGCAGAGCGTGGACGGCGGGCTGGAAGGCTGCGGCAAGGAGGCGCTCGACGCGATGGCGCCGCTCTGCACGCTGCGCTATTCGGCGACCCATGCGGACCTGTACCAGATGGTGCATCGGCTCGACGCGGTGGACGCCTACGAGCGGCGCTTGGTCAAGCAGATCGAGGTGGCCTCGGCCACCGTCGAGGACGCGCACAACAAGCCCTATGTGCGGCTGGTATCGGTCAGCAACCGACGCGGCACCATCGCCGCGCGAGTCGAGCTCGACGTGGACACGCCGGCCGGCGTCGAGCGCCAGACCGTGACGGTCGGCGACGGCGACCTGCTGGAGCGCGTGACGCGCCGCGGCGTGTATGCCGACTACCGGATCGGCGAGATCGACACCACCCGCGGTAACGAGTTCGTCGAGCTGCGCTACCCCGGCGGCGAGGCCTTCCTCGTGCTGGGCGACGCACATGGCGACGTCGACCCGCTGGCGATCCAGCGCGAGATGATCCGCCGCACGATCCGCGAGCACCTGGACAAGGAATTGCGCCTCAAGCCGCTCGGCGTGAAGGTGCTGTCGCTGTTCTTCGTCGACAGCGTCGATCGCTATCGCTGCTACGAGCCCGGCGGCGTGGCCTCGAAGGGCCCTTACGCGAAGATCTTCGAGGACGAGTACCTGCGCGCCGCGAAGCTGCCGATCTACCGCTCGCTGTTCGCCGGCTTCGATCCCGAACTCGACGTGGCCGCCGCGCACGACGGCTACTTCTCGATCGACCGCAAGGGCGGCTGGACCGAGACCAGCGACAGCAATGCCAGCGGCCGCGAGAACGCCGAGCGCGCCTACAGCCTGATCATGCGCGAGAAGGAGCGGCTGCTGTCCTTCGCCACGCCGTTGCGCTTCATCTTCTCGCACTCGGCGCTCACGGAAGGCTGGGACAACCCGAACGTGTTCCAGATCTGCACGCTGCGCGACATCCGCAGCGAACGCGAGCGGCGCCAGACCATCGGGCGCGGGCTGCGCCTGGCGGTCGACCAGCGCGGCGAGCGCGTGCGCGGTTTCGACGTCAACACGCTGACGGTGGTGGCCACCGAGAGCTACGAGCAGTTCGCCTCGAACCTGCAGAAGGAGATCGAGGCCGATACGGAAATTCGCTTCGGCATCGTCGACACGCATCAGCTCGCGGCGCTGCCGGTGACCAATGCGCAAGGCGCGAGCGCACCGCTGGGCGTCGAGCGGTCGGCGGCCTTGTGGACGCATCTGCACGAGGGCGGTTTCATCGACGCGCAGGGCAAGGTGCTCGACGCCCTGAAGATCGTGCTCAAGGGCGGCGTGCTGTCCCTGCCGGAGGCCTTCGAGCCGCTGCGGCACCGGATCGTCGAGCTGCTGCGCAAGCTGTCCGGGCGCCTGGACGTGCGCAATGCCGACGACCGCCGGCTGCTGGTGCCGCGCCTGGACGCGAAGGGCCGGCCCGTCGTGTTCGGCGACGCGTTCCGCGCGCTCTGGGCCCGCGTGCAGGCGCGCACCACCTACCGCGTCAGCTTCGACGACGCAAGCCTGGTGGAGGCCTGCATCGCCGCGCTACGGGCCGCGCCCGAGGTGCCGCGCGCGCGCCTGCAATGGCGCAAGGCCGACATCTCGATCGGCAAAGCCGGCGTGGAAGCCATCGAGACGGCCTCGGCCGGCACGGTGGTGCTCGACGAGGGTGAGATCGCCCTGCCCGACCTGCTCACCGAGCTGCAGGACCGCATCCAGCTGACGCGGCGCACGCTGGCTGCGGTGCTGAGCGGCAGCGGGCGGCTCGACGAATTCCGCATCAACCCGCAGGCCTTCATCGCGCTGGTGGCCGATGCCGTAAACCGCTGCAAGCGCGAGGCGCTGGTGGACGGCATCGCCTACAAGCGGATCGGCGACGGCGTGGTGTGGCCCCTGGCGCGCTTCGTCGACGAGCCGGTGACGGGGTATCGCAAGGATCTGCGCGAGGACGCCAGGAAGTCGGTGACGACGGCGATCGTGGTCGAATCGGCCATCGAGCGCGCCTTCGTGGATGCGCTGGAGGCCAGCGCGGCGGTGACCTTGTACGCGAAGCTGCCGGCCTGGTTCCGGATTCCCACGCCGCTCGGCGACTACCGGCCCGATTGGCTGGTTCTGGTCGAGCGGGCAGGCGCGCCGGACCAGTGCTACGTGGTCGAGATGGACAACCAGGCCGACGACACCGAGCCGCGCGGCCGCGAACGGCGCAAGGTCCGCTGCGGCGACGCGCATTTCAAGGCGATCGCGGGGGCCGAGGGGCCCGTGCATTTCGTGCGGGCGCGCACGGTGGATGATCTGCTGGGCGTGACCGGGCAGCGTTCGTTCGCGTTCTAGCGCGCAGGGCGCGGCGGCTGGGTGGGATGCCGGCGACGCGCCTTCTCTCCCGCCCGTCATATCAGGGATATAGACCCCTATATTCAGGGCTTCGGGCAGGTTCGCATGCCCGCCTTGCACTTCCGATTCGTCGGGCTCGGGCGTTCACCGTTCGGTTCACACTCGAAAACATCTTCATTTTGTTTTCGAGCCGAGCCGCACCGCCATGAGCCGATTCGACCTGCTCTCCACCTCCGTCTCCACCTGGTCGAATTCGACCACGCCGGCCACGCACGCGGCCCATGCGCCGTCGGCGCCGCACCCCGGGCAGGCCAGCCAGGGTGGCAACGCCGCGCTCTCGGGTCTGCAATCGCGTCGGCATTCACGGACGCAGGCCGACGAGGCGAAGCTCTCGCCCATCCTCCAGCACGTCCTGGATCCCTCGGTGAACCCCTACGCGGCCCATCCCGACGATTCGCACGTGATGCTGAACTTCGTCGCGCCGGTGGCCGAGCCGCCCTCGCGCACGGCCGTCAAGCAGTTCCAGCAGGAATTCCAGCAAGCGGCGCTCGATGCACCGGGCAGCGTGCGCGCCAGCCGTCATGCCCACAAGAATTCGACCGGATTGAGCTCGGGCGAGTACGGCGGCAGGCACGAGATCGGGATGTCGCCGCCGAT
>JAYFRU010000042.1:0-12259 GCA_040946965.1 Burkholderia sp.
GAATTGTTAACAGAGGCCTCGCTGCGACCGTTGCGCGTAAACGTCACCGCGCCAAATCGGATTTATGCAACAACGCCCTTTTCCGCGAAGACCCCAAATTCATCAAGTCTCGCACTGCGGCGCCGTTAATCGGGGAGTCGACGAGGTCGCGCCGACATTCAGCCGTGCCGTCTACTCATAACCAAACCAAGGATCCGAGTCATGCGTATTCCCGCTTTTGCTTCCCTGCTGTTCGCCCTCGCCTCCGTCACCGCCAACGCGGCCACCTCGATCACCATCGACGCGAAGCAGAACTGCATCCAGAACGCCATCACGCCGGGCGCCTCGTTCGGCAATTCGGCGACCTTCCAGCTCGCGCCGGGTCGCTACGTGATGTCCCTGTCGCCCAACGCCATGAGCTGCGGCGGCACCGCTTGCCAGATCGATACCGTGCACGTGCTGGGGGGCATGGCGAACGCGCGCTGAGGCGTGACCGTCAAGCAGACGCCGATCATCGTCGATGTCGCCGCCGGTGCCGGCGCGGCCAACTTCTACGGCTTCATCACCGACGACAACTGCGCCGACAACTCGGGCCAGGCCACCCTGCTGATCCAGACGGTCAACTGATCGGCACGGGAACCGGCACGTCGGCAGTCAATCGCACCGGCGCGCTCGGCCCGCGCTCAGCCCTTGGCCAGCGTGCGCGTGAGCGTATCGAGCAGCACCCGCGTGGGTGGCCACGTTGGTGGCCACCGGCACGTCGTGCACGTCGCACACGCGCACCAGGGCGTTGATATCGGGGTCGTGCGGCTGCGCCGTCATCGGGTCGCGCAGGAAGATGACCATGTGGACGCGGCCCGAGGCCAGCTCGGCGCCGATCTGCTGGTCGCCGCCCAGCGGCCCGGACAGCTTGCGCTCCACCTCCAGCCCGTGGGCACTGGCGATCCGGCTGCCGGTGGTGCCGGTGGCCACCAGCACGCATTGCGCGAGCGTGTCGCGATAGGTGCCCCGTCAGTGCGACGATTTCGTCCTTCTTCGCATCGTGCGCGATCAACGCGATCCGGGGTGCATCCATGCGGGTGAGTCCTCGTGGGTCGAAACAGGGCCGGCGGCGCGCCGCCGGCCGCCAAAGCTCAGAACGTGCCGGGGTAGGAACCGCCGTCGATCAGCCAGTTCTGGCCGGTGATGTAGCCGGCATGCGCGCTGCACAGGAAGGCGCAGGCCGCGCCGAATTCGTCGGGCTGGCCGAGCCGGCGCGCCGGGATCTCCTGGGTGCGGCGCGCGCGGACCTCGTCCACGCTGGTGCCTGCAGCCTTGGCCGAAGCCGCCAGGGTGGTCTTGATGCGGTCGGTGTCGAACAGGCCCGGCAGCAGATTGTTGATCGTCACTCGACCACCTTGCGCGAGAGCCCGGCCACGAAGCCGGTGAGCCCCGAGCGCGCGCCGTTGGACAGCGCCAGCACGTCGATCGGCGCCTTCACGGCCGAGCTCGTGATGTTGACGATGCGCCCGAAGCGGCGCGCGATCATGCCGTCGACGGTGGCGCGGATCAGCTCGATCGGCGTGAGCATGTTGGCGTCCACGGCGCGGATCCAGTCGTCGCGCGAGAAATCGCGGAAGTCGCCCGGAGGCGGGCCGCCGGCATTGGTGACCAGGATGTCGGGCTGCGGGCAGGCGGCCAGCGCCGCCTCGCGGCCGGCTGCGGTGGTGATGTCGCAGGCCACCGCCGTGACCTCGGCGCCGGTGGCCTGGCGGATCGCCTCGGCGGTGGCCTCGAGCGTCTCCTGGGTGCGCGCTACGATCACGAGCTTCACGCCCTCGGCGGCCAGCGCCTGAGCGCAGCCGCGTCCGAGTCCCTTGCTGGCCGGGCATACCAGCGCGGTCCGTCCTGCGATTCCGAGATCCATTCGAGCCTGTCCTTGCAGTCAGTGGGCGGCCGCGGCCGCTCCGGAGCGCGTCGCCGCCGGCCCGGGGCCGGCGCGCTTGCCGGCCGCGAGCCGGGCGCGGGCGGCCATGCCGGACCACCGGTCGGGGCGCCGCGCGCGAGAGAGGTCGATAATATCCGGATCGCGGCCGCCATCTTCGGTAAACTTGCGCCACCGAGCCGACGCCACCCGCGCCGCGCTCCCCGAACCAGACGAACCCTTTTCTGCCGCACGCCGCCCGTCATGACCCAGGACAGCCGCATTCCGAACCTCTTCATCCTCGATCACCCGCTGATCCAGCACAAGCTCACGCACATGCGCGACAAGGACACGTCCACGCGCACCTTCCGCGAGTTGCTGCGCGAGATCACGATGCTGATGGGCTACGAGATCACCCGCAACCTGCCGATCACCACCAAACGGGTCGAAACCCCGTTGATCGAGATCGACGCGCCGGTGATCGCCGGCAAGAAGCTGGCGATCGTGCCGGTGCTGCGCGCCGGCATCGGCATGTCCGACGGCCTGCTCGACCTGGTGCCCTCGGCGCGCGTCGGCCATATCGGCGTGTTTCGCGCCGACGACCACCGCCCGGTCGAATACCTGGTGCGCCTGCCCGACCTGGAAGACCGCAACTTCATCCTGTGCGATCCGATGATCGCCACCGGCTACTCGGCCGTGCACGCGGTGGACGTGCTCAAGCGCCGCAACGTGCCCGGTGAGCGGATCTCGTTCCTGGCGCTGGTGGCCGCGCCCGAGGGTATCGAGGTGTTCCGCCAGGCGCATCCGGACGTGAAGGTGTATGTCGTCTCGCTCGATTCGCACCTGAACGAGCACGCCTACATCATCCCGGGCCTGGGCGACGCCGGCGACCGCCTGTTCGGCACCAAGAACTAGCCGCGAGCACCCTGCCCCGCCGTCCCGCCCCGCAGCGGGACGCGCCCGGGCTCTGCGGCGCGATCCCGGCGCGGGCGCCCCCATCGAGCCCGCATCCAGGGCGCCGCAGCCGAAGCCGCCTGGTCCCGCCCCACGCGCACGGCGCCCGGCGCGCGCTTCGCCACATGGTAAGATCGCCCGCATCGCGTCCGTGGCCCATCCAGGGCCGCGCCGATCCCGCCGCCCCCGGTGCGCGCGGGCGGGACGCGAAGCCGGGACATCTCGCGGCGGCACCATCGGGCGCACCGCAACACATCGCTTAAGACACGCCCGCCGCACGGCGCGGGTGACGGAGAACTGGTATGGCTGGTCATTCCAAATGGGCCAACATCAAGCATAAGAAGGCAGCGGCCGACGCCAAGCGCGGCAAGGTCTGGACGCGCCTGATCAAGGAAATCCAGGTGGCGGCCCGCCTGGGCGGCGACGACGCGAACTCGAACCCGCGCCTGCGCCTGGCGGTCGACAAGGCGGCCGACGCCAACATGCCGAAGGACAACGTCAAGCGCGCGATCGATCGCGGCGTGGGCGGCGCGGACGGCGCGAACTACGAGGAAATCCGCTACGAGGGTTACGGCATCGGCGGCGCGGCGATCATCGTCGACACCATGACCGACAACCGCGTGCGCACCGTCGCGGAAGTCCGCCACGCGTTCTCGAAGTACGGCGGCAACATGGGCACCGACGGCTCGGTGGCCTTCCTGTTCGATCACGTCGGCCAGTTCCTGTTCGCCCCCGGCACCTCGGAAGACGCGCTGATGGAAGCCGCGCTCGAAGCCGGTGCCGACGACGTCAACACCAACGAGGACGGCAGCATCGAGGTGCTGTGCGACTGGCAGGAATTCTCCAGGGTAAAGGACGCGCTGGAAGCGGCCGGTTTCAAGGCCGAGCTTGCCGAAGTGACCATGAAGCCGCAGAACGAGGTCGAGTTCAGCGGCGACGACGCCGTCAAGATGCAGAAGCTGCTCGACGTGCTCGAAGACCTCGACGATGTCCAGGAGGTCTACACCGACGCGCTCATCGTCGACGAATGAACGCGAACCGGTCCGTCTTTCGTGTGAAAGGCGGCCACAGCCAGGTTCCGCAGCCGGCCCGCTCGACGCGCGCCGGCCGCCCTATTTTCTAGTCTGCGGGGAATCCCATGAAACTACTCGTCGTCGGTTCCGGCGGCCGCGAACATGCGCTCGCCTGGAAACTCGCCCAGTCGCCGCGCGTTCAGGCCGTCTACGTTGCGCCCGGCAACGGCGGCACCGCGCAGAATGCGCGCCTGAAGAACATCGAGCTGAGCTCGCTCGACGATCTCGCTGATTTCGCCGAGGCCGAGCAGGTCGCCTTCACCCTGGTCGGCCCGGAAGCGCCGCTGGCGGCCGGCATCGTCAACCACTTCCGCCAGCGCGGCCTGAAGGTGTTCGGCCCCACCCGGGAAGCGGCACAGCTCGAGAGCTCGAAGGACTTCGCCAAGGCCTTCATGAAGCGTCACGGGATCCCCACCGCCGAGTACGAGACCTTCACCGACGCGGCCGCCGCGCATGCCTACATCGACGCCAAGGGCGCCCCGATCGTGGTCAAGGCCGACGGCTTGGCCGCCGGCAAGGGCGTGGTGGTGGCGATGTCGCTGGCCGAGGCGCATGAGGCGGTCGACATGATGCTGTCGGGCAACAAGCTCGGCGAGGCCGGCGCGCGCGTGGTGATCGAGGAGTTCCTCGACGGCGAGGAAGCCAGCTTCATCGTGATGGTGGACGGCAAGCACGCGCTGGCGCTGGCCTCGAGCCAGGACCACAAGCGCCTGCTCGACGGCGACCGCGGCCCCAACACGGGCGGCATGGGCGCCTACTCGCCGGCACCGATCGTCACGCCGCAGATGCATGCGCGCGTGATGCGCGAGATCATCATGCCGACCGTGCGCGGCATGGAGAACGACGGCATCCGCTTCACCGGCTTCCTCTACGCCGGCCTGATGATCGACAAGGACGGCAATCCCCGCACGCTGGAATTCAACTGCCGGATGGGCGACCCGGAAACCCAGCCGATCATGGCGCGCCTGAAGAGCGATTTCTCGAAGGTGGTCGAGCAGGCGATCGCCGGCACGCTCGACACCGTCGAGCTCGAATGGGACCGCCGCACCGCGCTGGGCGTGGTGCTGGCCGCGCACGCCTACCCGGACGCGCCGCGCAAGGGCGATCGCATCACCGACATCCCCGAGGAAAACGGCCATTCGGTGACCTTCCACGCCGGCACCACCCACGACGGCGACAAGCTGGTCACCTCGGGCGGCCGCGTGCTGTGCGTGGTGGGCCTGTCGGACTCGGTGCGCGGCGCGCAGCAGGCCGCCTACGACGCGATCAACCAGATCAACTTCGAAGGCATGCAGTACCGCCGCGACATCGGCCATCGCGCGCTGAACCGCAAGCAGGGCTGAGACCCGCCGTCGCCGCCCGGGCGGCGTTTTTCATGGCGCGCCGCGCGCCGGGCCGCTGCCGGCGGAAGGTCTACAATTCGGCAATCGATATCCGCGCCGCCTCGTCCGCGCCCTCTTTCCGAAGCCATGAGTACCGATTCGAATTTCGACACGCAGCGCGTACGCGCCTATCTGGAAACGCTGCAGTCCCGCATCGCCGACGCGCTCGGCGCCTTCGACGGCACGCCGCTGGCCACGCACGCGTGGCGGCGCGGGCCCGAGGAGCGCCTGCGCGGCGGTGGTTGCACGCGCATCCTCGAGAGCGGTGCGTTCTTCGAGCGCGCGGGGATCGGCTTCTCGGACGTGTCGGGCGACGCGCTGCCGCCCTCGGCGAGCGCGGCACGCCCGCAACTGGCCGGACGCGGCTTCGAGGCGCTCGGCGTGTCGCTGGTGCTGCACCCGCGCAACCCGCATTGCCCGACCGTACACATGAACGTGCGCATGTTCGTGGCCACCAAGGCCGGCAAGGCGCCGATCTTCTGGTTCGGCGGCGGCATGGACCTCACGCCCGTGTACGGCTACGAGGAGGACGCACGCGCCTTCCACGCGGCCTGCCGCGATGCGCTGGCGCCGTTCGGCGACGCGTACTATCCACGCTTCAAGACCTGGTGCGACGAGTATTTCTTCCTCAAGCACCGCAACGAGACGCGCGGCATCGGCGGGATCTTCTTCGACGATCTTTCGGAGCCCGGCTTCGAGTGCTCGTTCGAACTGATGCGGAGCGTGGGCGATGCCTTCCTCGGCGCCTACCTGCCGATCGTCGAGCGCCGCCGCGACGCGCCCTATGGCGAGCACGAGCGCGAGTTCCAGGCCTACCGGCGCGGCCGCTACGCCGAGTTCAACCTGGTGTTCGACCGCGGCACCCTGTTCGGCCTGCAAAGCGGCGGGCGCACCGAGTCGATCCTGATGTCGATGCCGCCGCTGGCGAGCTGGCGCTACGACTGGCAGCCCGAGCCGGGTACGCCGGAGGCGCGCCTCTACAGCGATTTCCTGGTGCCGCGCGAGTGGCTGTAAGCCGCTCGCCCGCCCATCCCGATGGAAAGCCCTGACCGAAAAGGACGCGTTCTGGATACCCAAGCTCGACCGACTCCGCTGCCGCGCCGGATCGGCATCCTTGGCGGCACCTTCGACCCGATCCACGACGGGCATCTCGCGCTCGCGCGTCGCTTCGCCGAGGTGCTGGCGCTGACCGAACTGGTGCTGATGCCGGCCGGCCAGCCCTACCAGAAGCGCGAGGTGTCGGGCACCGAGCACCGGCTGGCGATGACACGCGCAGCCGCCGCCTCGCTGGCCCTGCCCGGCACGCAGGTGACGGTGGCCACCGACGAGATCGAGCACCAGGGCCCGACCTATACCGCCGAGACGCTGCTGCGCTGGCGCGAGCGGGTCGGCCCCGAGGCGTCGCTGTCGCTGGTGATCGGCGCCGATCAACTGGTGCGGCTCGATACCTGGCGCGACTGGCGGCGCCTGTTCGAGCTGGCCCATCTGTGCGTGGCCACGCGGCCCGGCTTCGAACTGTCGGCGGCACCGCCCGCGGTGGCCGCCGAAATCGCCGCGCGCCGCGCCGAGGCGGCGGACCTGCGGGCGAGTCCGGCCGGCCGCGTGCTAGTCGACACCTCGCTCGCCTTCGATATCGCCGCCACCGATATCCGCGCGCACCTGCGCGAATGCATCGCGCGTCGCGCCCAAGTCCCCGACGCGGAGGCCGAACACGTGCCCACCGCCGTCTGGGCCTATATTCTTCAACATCGTCTCTACCATCCCTGATATGGATATCCGCAAACTGCAGCGCGTGATCGTCGACGCCCTCGAGGACGTCAAGGCACAAGACATCAAGGTGTTCAACACCAGCCATCTCACCGAACTGTTCGACCGCGTGGTCGTCGCCAGCGGCACCTCGAACCGCCAGACCAAGGCGCTCGCCTCCAGCGTGCGCGAGAAGGTCAAGGAAGCCGGCGGCGACGTGGTCAGCTCCGAGGGCGAGGACACCGGCGAATGGGTGCTGGTCGACTGCGGCGACGCCGTGGTGCACATCCTCCAGCCGGCCCTGCGCCAGTACTACAACCTCGAAGAGATCTGGGGCGACAAGCCGGTGCGCCTAAAGCTCGGCGGCAGCGGCCCGGCACGCGCCTCGGAAGCCGACGAGGACGAGGGAGGCGAGGAAGCCGCACCGGCCGCGCGTCCGGCCCGCAAGACCGCCGCGCGTCCTCGCGAAGCCGTGGCGCCGATCTCCGCCCTCACGCCCGAACCCGGCCTGAAGCCATGAAGCTGTACATCGTCGCGGTCGGCCACAAGATGCCCGGCTGGGTAGCGGACGGGTTCGACGAATACGCCAAGCGCATGCCGCCCGAGCTGCGCATCGAGCTGCGCGAACCCAAGCCCGAGTTGCGCTCGGGCGGCCGCAGCGCGGAGAGCGTGATGGCCGCCGAGCGCGTCAGGATCGAGGCCGCGCTGCCCAAGGGCGCGCGCCTGGTCGCGCTCGACGAGCGCGGCCGCGACTGGACCTCGATGCAGCTCGCGCAGGCGCTGCCGGGCTGGCAGCAGGACGACCGCGACGTGGCCTTCGTGATCGGCGGCGCCGACGGACTCGATCCCGAGCTCAAGGCCCGCGCCGATCTGCTGCTGCGAATCTCCAGCCTCACGCTGCCGCACGGCATGGTGCGCGTGCTGCTGGCCGAGCAGCTTTACCGCGCGTGGAGCATCACGCAGAATCACCCTTACCACCGCGCATGACGCGCCGCGTTCGCGCGCCGTCATGTGCCCCACCGAGAACCATGACGATGTCCGACCGCCTCCTGCCCGATTCGACCTACCCATTCGTCTATCTCGCCTCGCAGAGCCCGCGCCGGCAGGAGTTGCTGCGCCAGCTCGGGGTCGCCTTCGAGCTGCTGCTGCCGCAGCCCGACGAGGATGCCGAGGCGCTGGAGGCCGAGCTGGCCAGCGAATCGGCCGACGACTACGTGGTGCGCGTGTGCGCGGCCAAGGCCGACGCGGCGCGCGCGCGGCTGGTGACCAGCGCGCTGCCGGCCGCGCCGGTGCTGGTGGCCGATACCACCGTGACGATCGACGGCAGGATCCTCGGCAAGCCCGCCACGGCCGACGAGGCGCTGGCGATGCTGGCGCGCCTGGCCGGCCGCCGGCACGAAGTGCTGACCGCGCTGGCCGTGGTCGACGCCGAGGGCAAGCCCTTGATGCCTGCGCTGTCGCGCTCGGTGGTGCAATTCGCGGCGGTCGGCGCCGACGCGCTGGCGCGCTACGTGGCCAGCGGCGAGCCGTTCGGCAAGGCCGGCGCCTACGCGATCCATGGCCGGGCCGCCGAGTTCGTCGAGCGAATCGGCGGTTCGCATTCCAGTATCATGGGTCTGCCCCTTTTTGAGACCGCCGCGCTGCTGCGTGCGGCCCGCGTCGCCTTCTGAGCCCACCATGAACGAAGAAATCCTGATCAACCTCACCCCGCAGGAAACGCGGGTCGCGCTCGTGCAGCAAGGCGCGGTGCAGGAGCTTCACGTCGAGCGCACCCTCTCGCGCGGCCGCGTCGGCAACATCTATCTCGGCAAGGTGGTGCGCGTGCTGCCGGGCATGCAGTCGGCCTTCATCGATATCGGCCTGGAGCGCGCCGCCTTCCTGCATGTGGCCGACATCTGGCAGCCGCGCCTGCCGGGCGATACGCACAACAGCGTGCCGCACCAGCCGATCGAGAAGACCGTGTACGAGGGCCAGACGCTGATGGTCCAGGTGATCAAGGATCCGATCGGCACCAAGGGCGCGCGGCTCTCGACCCAGGTCAGCATCGCCGGGCGGACCCTGGTCTACCTGCCGCAGGAGCCGCATATCGGCATCTCGCAGAAGATCGAGAGCGAGGCCGAGCGGGAGGCGGTGCGCGCGCGCCTGACCGCCGTGATCCCGGCCGAGGAGAAAGGCGGCTACATCGTGCGCACCATCGCCGAGGATGCGAGCGGCAAGGAGCTGGGCGCCGACGTCACCTACCTGCGCAAGACCTGGGCGACCATCGTCGCGCAGGCGCAGCGGCTGCCGCCCACCAGCCTGCTCTACCAGGATCTCGACCTGGCCCAGCGCGTGCTGCGCGATTTCGCCAACGACGACACCTCCAAGATCCAGGTCGATTCGCGCAAGACCTTCGCGCGGCTGTCGACCTTCGCGCGCGAGTTCACGCCGGCGGTCAGCGCCAGGCTGCACCACTACACGGGCGAGCGGCCGCTGTTCGATCTCTACAACATCGAGAGCGAGATCCAGCGCGCGCTGTCGCGGCGCGTCGACCTGAAATCGGGCGGCTACCTGATGATCGACCAGACCGAGGCGATGACGACCATCGACGTCAACACGGGCGGTTATGTCGGCGCGCGCAACTTCGACGACACCATCTTCAAGACCAATCTCGAGGCCGCGCATACCATCGCGCGGCAGCTGCGGCTGCGCAACCTCGGCGGCATCATCATCATCGACTTCATCGACATGGAGAACGCCGAACATCGCGACGCGGTGCTCGGCGAGCTGAAGAAGGCGCTGTCGCGCGACCGCACGCGCGTAACGGTGAACGGCTTCTCGCAGCTCGGCCTGGTGGAGATGACGCGCAAGCGCACCCGAGAATCGCTCGCGCACGTGCTGTGCGAGCCCTGCCAGGTATGCCAGGGCAAGGGGCAGGTGAAGACGCCGCGCACCGTCTGCTACGACGTGCTGCGCGAGATCCTGCGCGAGTCGCGGCAGTTCAATCCGCGGGAGTTCCGCGTAATTGCCTCGCAGCAGGTGATCGATCTGTTCCTCGACGAGGAGTCGCAGCATCTGGCGATGCTGATCGACTTCATCGGCAAGCCGGTGTCCTTGCAGGTGGAGTCGAACCTGAGCCAGGAGCAGTACGACATCGTGCTGATGTAGGCCTGCCTGCCGGAAAGCGAACGCCGTCTCTCGCGAGCGCTCGCTGCCCGGCAAGCCTCAGCCGTTCATCATCCGATCGCGCTGGAGCGCAACCCACGATCGGTCGAAGCGCCCCTCGGCGATCGACTTCAGCGCCGCCTCCTCCTTCGCCGCCTGCCTGCGCGCCCCCTCGATCACCGCCGCCACCTCCGCCGGGGCGATGGCCAGCACGCCGTCCTGGTCGCCCACCACGATATCTCCCGGATCACCACCATCCCGCCGACGCTCACCGGCACGTTGATCTCGCTCGGTCCGTTCTTGTATGGCCCGCGATGCGTCACGCCTCGCGTATACACCGGGAAATCCCGCTGGCCGAGCGCGGCCACATCGCGAATCGCGCCATCGATCCCCAGCCCCTGCACACCGAGCCGCTACGCGAAGCTCGCCATGATGTCGCCCATCAGCGCCTGCGTCAGCTCGCCGGCGCCGTCGATTACCAGCACGTCGCCCGGGCGGCAATGATCGAAGGCACGATGGATCGCGAGATTGTCGCCGCCGCGCGTGCGTACCGTGACCGCCGTGCCCGCCATCGGCCTGGGTCGGTGGAAAGGACGCAGCCCGGTCGTGCCGCTGACACGCACCATGTTGTCGCTCAACAGCGATACCGCGAGCCCGCGCAAGGCCTCCAGCGTGGCGGCACTCGCCTGGGCCGCCGATTCGTATTCGCGCCATCCGGCCGGATTCATGCCACAGCTCCCTGGTCCGATGCCTGTCGTTCGAGCTGGGCCGACAAACGCCCGTACGCGGCGCGCGCGTTGCCCTCGAAGATGCGCTAGCGATCCTCCTCGCCGAGCCATTCGATCGCGTCGATATAACGGCGCGTGTCGTCGAAATGGTGGCCGGTTTCGGGATCGATGCCCTGCACCGCGCCGATCGTCTCGGAGGCGAACAGGATGTTCTTCGCCGGGATCACCTTCGCCAGCAACTCGGCACCCGGCTGGTGGTAGACGCAGGTATCGAAGAACACGTTGTTCAGCAGGTGCTCGCCCAACAGCGGCCGCTTCATTTCCTGCGCGAGCCCGCGATAACGTCCCCAGTGATACGGGACCGCGCCGCCGCCGTGCGGGATGATGAACTTCAGCGTCGGGAAATCGGCGAACAGGTCGCCCTCCAGCAATTGCATGAAGGCGGACGTGTCGCCGTTGGGGTAATGCGCGCCGGTCGCATGGAAGTTCGGGTTGCAGGACGACGAAACGTGGATCATCGCCGGCACCTCGAGTTCGACCATTGCTTCGTAGAGCGGATACCACGAGCGGTCCGTCAGAGGCAGCCCGGACCAATGGCCGCCCGATGGATCGGGATTCAGATTGCAGCCGACGAAGCCCAGCTCGAGCACGCAGCGCCGCAACTCGGCGATGCAGTTTGCCGGGCTCGTGCCGGGCGCCTGCGGCAGTTGGCAGACGCCGACGAAGTTGCGCGGAAACAGTTCGCAGACGCGATGCACGAGTTCGTTGCAGGCGCTCGACCACATCGCGTTGGCCTCGGCCGTGGCGAGATGATGGCCCATGCCGGCCGCGCGCGGCGAGAAGATCGTGAGGTCGGTGCCGCGCTCGCGCTGGATGCGAGGCTGTCCTCTCTCGATGCTTTCGCGAATTTCGTCGTCTGAAATGGCCAGACGCGGAGGCGGCGCAAGGCCATCCTTCAGCGTGGCGATCTGCATCGCGCGCCACGCTTCGTGCTGCGGCGGCGAGGTGGTGTAGTGACCATGGCAATCGATGATCATGCGTGGTTTCCAGTCCGTGGTACGTGGGTTCAGGTATGGGCGGCACGATCGGCCGCGTGCAGCGAGGCGCCGTCCCCGCCGGCGGGCTTGAGCCGCATCAGGAGGGCAATCACAGTCGCCACCGCGAGGAATGCGGCGATGGTCAGCAAGGCGAGCTTGAAATTGCCCGTCGCGTTGCGCACCAGCCCGATGCTCCACAGCCCGACCAGCCCGCCGAACTGGGCGATCGTATTGATCGTAAGCGGTCCATTGGCACGGCCCTCAGAGCATGCGCACGAGTGTGTAAAACGTGGTATCGCTGTAGCGCGGCGGC
>JAYFRU010000043.1:0-12213 GCA_040946965.1 Burkholderia sp.
CCACGGATCGCTGATACCCAGAGCCGATTCGAACAGTTGGTTATGCATGACTACCCTTCGTTCACGTGCACATCGGGTAATGTAGCACCCACTCGAAATTTAACAGAGGCAAAATATCTCACCTCGGATCACCGGCACCGGCGCGCCGGCCTTCACCACCGCGCCGATCCGCGAATCGGCCAGCTCGACACGGGAATCGGCGCGCACCTTGCCGGCCGCGATCAGCTTGTCGAGCGCATAGCCGACCATGATTACCACGTCGGCCGGCTCGCCGCGCGCGAGGCGGTTCGGGATCGCCTGCGGGGTCTCGCCCATCGAAGGGCCGCAGATGATGTCGAGCGTGTCTCCGCTGGCGGCCGTGAACTTCGGCGCCAGGCGCTGGTAGGCGGCGGTGAAGCCGCCGGAGTTCATCACGTGCAGTTCGGCGGCGCCGGCGGGGGCAATCGCACCGCCGAACGCGGCGGCCAGGCCCAAGGTGAAGACGGCGAGCGCGGCACGGCCGCGCGGGGAATCGGGATGTCTCGGCATTGTTGTCGGAATCCGGCCGTGGCGGCCGTGTCAGGGAAACGATGCCGGCTATCTTCGCGAAAACGCGCGGGTTTGAAAAGAGGCGCCGCTGCCGGGCACCGTGGATAGACCCGAACGCGCCGCGTTCGCCCGCCGCCGGCTCAGCGGCTCAGGCCTGGACGTCGCCGAGCAGCAAGGCGCTCGACAGCGCGGCCGGCTCCGCTGCGGCCACCTTGCGCCAGGCGCGCGCGGCGCCGTGGCGCGCCTGCAGCAGCTCGGCGCAAACGGCAACCGCGATGGCCGGCGGCGCCTTGTCGACGATGCCGCTCACGCTGATCGGGCAGACCATGTCGGCCACGTGCTCGGGCGCGACGCCGCGATCGATCAGCCGCCGCTCGAACTTCACGCGCTTGGTGCGCGAGCCGATCATGCCGAAATAGGCGAAGTCGTCGCGGCGCAGGATCCGCTCGGCCAGCGCGAAATCGAGCGCGTGGTTGTGCGTCATGACCAGGAAGTAGCTGCCCGGCGGCGCCGTGTCGACCACCGCGTCGGGCGTATCGGTCGGCTCGGGCTGCACGTTGGGCGGCACCTCGTCGGGAAAGCACTCGTCGCGCGTGTCGACCCATTGCACCAGGCAGGGCAGGTGCGCGAGCAGCGCATGCCCGACATGGCCGGCGCCGAACAGCACCACGTGCATCGGTGCCGGGTTCGGTGCCGGGCCGCGCTGGCGGCCGACCAGGGGCGCGGGCGTCGCGAGGCGAGCGGACGGGTTCATGTCTGCGCTCCCCTGGCCTCGAGCGCCGCAGCGCGCACCGCCCGCACCGCATCGAGGATCGCCTCGCCGGTGGCCGGCGCGTTCAGCGGTGGCTGCACGCGATCCTCGCCGACTGCGGCCACCGCGTCGCGCACCGCGAAGAACACCGAGAACGGCAGCAGCAGCGGCGGCTCGCCGACCGCCTTGGAGCGGTGGATGCTGTCCTCGACGTTGCGGTTGCGGAACAGCTCCACCTTGAATTCGGGCGGCGTGTCGTTGACGGTCGGGATCTTGTAGGTCGAGGGGGCGTGCGTCATCAGCTTGCCGCCCGCGTTCCACCAGAGATCCTCGGTGGTCAGCCAGCCCATGCCCTGGATGAAGGCGCCCTCCACCTGCCCCTTGTCGAGCGCCGGGTTCAGCGAGGCGCCCACGTCGTGCAGCGCGTCGACGCGCAGCACCCGCATCTCGCCGGTCAGCGTGTCGATCACCACCTCGCTGACGGCCGCGCCGTAGGCGTAGTAGAAGCACGTCCGCCCCTGCAGCTTGGCCTGGTCCCAGTACAGCTTGGGCGTGGCGTAGAAGCCGTCGGACCACAGCTGCACGCGCGCCAGGTAGGCCTTGGCCACCACCTCGCCGAACGGCAGCGCGGTGTCGCCCAGCCAGACGGTGTCGTTGACGAAGCGCACTTCCGAGGCGGCCAGCCGGCCTTTGTCGAGCTTCTCGGCGGCGAACGCGGCCAATCGCTCGCGCAGCTGGCGCGCGGCATCCTGGGCGGCCTTGCCGTTCAGGTCCGAGCCGGTCGAGGCGGCGGTGGCCGAGGTATTGGCGACCTTGCTGGTATCGGTGGCGGTCACGCGCACCCGCCCGAACGCGACCCCGAGCTCGTGCGCCACCACTTGCGCGACCTTGGTATTGAGCCCCCTGGTCCATCTCGGTGCCGCCGTGGTTCACCAGGATCGAGCCATCGGTGTAGCTGTGGACCAGCTCGCCGGCCTGGTTGAAGTGCGCGACGTTGAAGGCGATGCCGAACTTGACCGGGGTGATCGCGATGCCCTTCTTCAGCACCGCGTTGGCCGCGTTGAACTCGCGCACTGCGGCGCGGCGCACGCGATAGCCGCTGGTCGCCCTCGAGCTCGCCGAGCAGCTCGTGCAGTACGTTGTCCTCGATGGTCTGCCCATACGGGGTGACGTTGTTGGCGTCCTTGCCGTAGAGGTTCCGGTAGCGCACGTCGAGCGGGTCGAGGTCGAGCGAGCGCGCCACGTTGTCGATGATGTACCCGATCGCGAACGCGCCCTGCGGGCCGCCGAAGCCGCGAAACGCGGTGTTCGACTGCGTATTGGTCTTGCCGCAATGGCCGGCGATCGTCACGTCGGGCAGCCAGTAGGCATTGTCGAAATGGCAGACCGCGCGTGTCATCACCGGGCCCGACAGGTCGGCCGAGAAACCGCAGCGCGAGGTCATGTCGACTGACACGCCGTCGATGCGCCCGCTCGCGTCGTAGCCGACCTTGTAGCGGTAATGGAAGTCGTGCCGCTTGCCGGTGATCATCATGTCGTCGCTGCGGTCGGGGCGCAGCTTGACCGGGCACAGCAGCTTCCAGGCCGCCACCGCCGCGCAGCAGGCGAAGATACCCGACTGCGATTCCTTGCCGCCGAAACCGCCGCCCATGCGCCGGCATTCCACCAGCACGTTGTGCGAGGCCACGCCGAGCATGTGCGCCACCAGGTGCTGCATCTCGCTGGGGTGCTGGGTCGAGCAGTGCACGTGCATGCCGTCGTCGTCCTTGGGCACCGCGTAGGCGATCTGGCCTTCCAGGTAGAACTGCTCCTGGCCGCCCAGCGTCATCTCGCCAGCATCGTGGAAGGCGGCTGCGGCAGCACGTAGGAGCGCGGCACGCGCGGCTTGCGCGGTGAGGATCGCCGGCAGCGCCTCGTATTCGATCTTGCCGCGCCGCGCGGCGAGCCGCGCCACCTCGTGCGAAGTCGCGACCACGATGAAGATCGGCTGGCCGACGAACTGCACGAGGCCGTCGGCCAGCACCGGATCGTCGTGCAGGATCGGACCGCAGTCGTTGACGCCAGGGATGTCGTCGGCGGTGAACACCGCCACCACGCCGGGCGTGGCGCGCACCGCTTTCAGATCGGTCGAGACAATGCGCGCGTGGGCCTGGCTGCTGAGGCCGAGTGCGGCATGCAGCGTGCCGGCGGCGACCGGGATGTCGTCGGTATAGGTGGCGCGCCCGCTCACGTGCAGATGCGCGGACTCATGCGGACGCGAGACATGGACCTGGCGGAAATCGAGATCCTGCAGGAACGGTTCGGCTTGCTGATTCATGATGAAGTCTCCGTATCCCGGGGCTCAGGCACCGGCCGGCGCGGCGGCCACGCAGCGCACGTTCAGCGCCTCGGGCGCGAGCGGCGCATCCGGGCGCGTCTCCAGCCAGAAGCGATAGAGCAGGTTGCGGGCGGCCTCGAGCCGATAGGTGTTGGTGGCGCGCATGTCGGACAGCGGCGCGTAATCGCGCTCGAAGGCCCGCATCGCGGCCTGGGCGGTGGCCTCGTGCCAGAGCGCGCCCGTCCAGCACCGCCTCGACGTGGGCGGCACGCTTGGGCGTGGCGGCCATGCCGCCGAAGGCGATGCGCGGCTCGCGCAGGGTCTCGCCGTCGGCGATGAAGGAGAAGGCCGCGCAGACCGCCGAGATGTCGGAGTCGAAGCGCTTCGAGAGCTTGTAGGTACGGAACCGCAGCCGCTCGCGCTCGCCGGTGCGCAGCGGCACGCGCAGCGCGGCGACGAATTCGTCGGCGGCCATGTCCTTCTTCTGATAGGCGAGGTAGAAATCCTCCAGCGCCAGCTCGCGCGTGGCCTCGGGCCCGCGCAGCACCACCCGCGCGCCGAGCGCGATCAGGCCCGGCATCGAATCGCCGATCGGCGAGCCGTTCGCCACGTTGCCGCCCAGTGTGCCGGCATTGCGGATCGGCGCGAGGCGAAGCGCTTCCACATCTCGTTCAACTCGGGATAGTGCTCGGCGAGCGCGGCATAGGCCTGCTCGACGCTCACCCCGGCGCCGATCTCGAGCCAGCCGTCGCGCGTCTGAAGCCGACGCAGCTCGGCCACCTGCCCCAGGTAGATGACATCGCCGATGTCCCGCAGCTGCTTGGTGACCCACAGGCCGATATCGGTGCTGCCGGCCAGCAGGCGCGCCTCGGGCTTGGCGGCGCGCAGCGCGGCCAGCGCGTCGAGCTCGCGCGGCGCATCGAAGCTGCGGCCGGCATGCTCGTAGTGGAAGGTGTGGTCGCGGCGCTCGGCGCCATCTCGAACATGCGCTCGGCGGCATCGACGATCGGCCGGTAGCCGGTACAGCGGCACAGGTTGCCGGTCAGCGCATCCGAGATCTCGGCGCGCGTGGGCGCCGCGCAGCCGGCAGCCGCGCCGCCATGCTTCTCGTAGAGCGCCCACATCGACATCACGAAGCCGGGCGTGCAGAAGCCGCATTGCGAGCCGTGGCAGTCGACCATCGCCTGCTGCACCGGGTGCAGCGAGCCGTCGGGCTGGCGCAGGTACTCGACGGTGTAGAGCGCGCGGCCGTCGAGCGTGGGCAGGAACTGAATGCAGGCGTTGACGGTCTTGAACTCGACGCCGCCGGCGGCGTTCAGCTCGCCGACCACCACCGTGCAGGCACCGCAGTCGCCTTCGGCGCAGCCCTCCTTGGTGCCGGTGCAATGTGCATCCTCGCGCAGGTATTGGAGGACGGTGCGGGTCACGTCGGCGCCGCTGACTTCGCGGATCGCCTGGCGATGATGGAAACGGATCGGCTGGTTCATCGGGTGTCGCTGGGTTGGAATCGCGGGGGATCTCGGACTGCCTGGGCCGGGCCGCAAAGCCGTGGCGCCACTGCCGAGTCTATGCCCCGCAAGCTATCACCGCCGAAATTCGCAACCCATAGCGAAAAACGCATGCGGCTCATACTGTCGCGCCAATATCGGGACGCAGCGATCGCGCCACAGGCTTCGTGCGCTGAACTAAACGGTCCATGTGCCGGGATCGGTTCCATGCAACAATTCGGGTTTCTACGGACGTACTGTTCTGTCCCTCCCCGCTGGATTCCACCCACATGTCATCCGATTCTGCTTCGACCCCGCGCAGCGGGTTCTCGACGACGCTGCAGATCCTGTCCGTCGTCTCGTTCACCTTCGTCTGCTACCTGACGATCGGCCTGCCGCTCGCGGTACTGCCGGGCTTCGTGCACGAGGAGCTGGGTCTCTCGGCGGTGATCGCGGGCGCGGCGATCAGCGTGCAGTACCTGGCGACGCTGGCCTCGCGGCCGCTAGCGGGGCGCTGCGCCGATACGCTGGGGCCGAAGCGCACGGTGCTGCGCGGCCTGCTCGGCTGCGGCGCGAGCGGAGCGCTGCTGCTGGTGGCCCTGCTGTTCGCGCACTGGCCGGCGGTGAGCCTGGTGCTGATGGTGGCCAGCCGCCTCGTGCTCGGCGTCAGCGAGAGCCTGGTGGGGGCCGGTGCGATCCTGTGGGGCATCGGCCGGGTCGGCGTCACCAACAACGCACGCGTGATTTCCTGGAACGGCATCGCCACCTACGGCGCGCTGGCGATCGGCGCGCCGCTCGGCGTGGCGATCGCGCATACGCTGAACGCGGCCCTGCTCGGCGTGCTGATGCTGGTGCTGGCCGCGCTCGGCTACTGGTTCGCGCTGCGCCTGGCGCCGGTGCCGGTTGTGCACGGCGAGCGCATGTCCTATGCCAGCGTGTTCACGCGCGTGCTGCCGCACGGCATCGGCCTCGCGCTCGGCTCGGCCGGCTTCGGCTCGATCTCGACCTTCATTGCGCTCTACTACGCGGCGCGCCACTGGCCCAACGCGGCGCTGTCGCTGACCGTGTTCGGCCTGCTGTTCATCGGCTCGCGCCTGTTGTTCGCCAATACCATCAAGCATTACGGCGGCTTCCGGGTAGCCATCGTCTCCTTCGTGGTCGAGTGCCTGGGCCTGCTGCTGCTCTGGCTGGCCCCGGTGCCGCACGTGGCGCTGGCCGGCGCCGCGCTGACCGGCTTCGGTTTCGCGCTGATCTTCCCGGCGCTCGGCGTCGAGGCGGTGGCCCTGGTGCCGCCGGCCAGCTGCGGCGCGGCGCTGTCGGCCTATTCGGTGTTCCTCGACCTCTCGCTGGGCGTGACGGGACCGCTGGCGGGCTACGTGGCCGGCGAGTTCGGCTATCCGCAGGTGTTCCTGTTCGCGGCCGTGCCCTCGGCGGCCGGCGTGGCGCTGTCGATCCTGCTCTACCAGCGGGCAAACGCGCCCCGGCGCCACCGCCTGATACCGCGGCGCACATGAAAAACGGCGGCGGGCCCCCAGGGCTCGCCACCGTTTTCCTATCGGCGCACGGGGCGGCAGGCAGCGCCCCGTCGGGCACCCGTCCCGGCCTACAGGCGGTTCGACAGCGCCTGCTCCAGCGCGGCGACGCCGCCCGACAGATCCACCGGCACCTTCAGGTCGACCATGGTTCGCCCGAACGCATGCAGGGTGCGGAACAGGTTGTGTTCGCGGCACTGCTCTCCCATCTGGCCGATCCGCACGATCGGCGGCCCGAACGAGCCGGAGATCTCGACCTGGTACTGCTTGGCGATATGGCCGCAGATCAGGCTCGGCGTGAGCCCTTCCGGGGCGCGAATGCCGACCACCGAATTGAGCCGGCAGGCCTCGGGCGCATAGAGTTCGAGCCCGAGCGCGATGACCCCCGCCTGCAGCGCCAACGAGCAGCGCTGGTGGCGCGCGTAGCGGCTCTCCAGGGTTTCCTGGCAGACCAGGCGCAGCGCCTCGTGCAGCGCCAGCACGCCCGAGACCGGCGCGGTGTAGTGATAGCCGGCCTTGTGCCAGAAATTCTCGGCCAGCGACATGTCGAGGCACCAGTGCGCGTTCAGTTCCGGACGCTGCTTGGTGCGCTCCCAGGCGGCCTCGGAGAAGGCCACCAGCGACACGCCGGGAATCGAGGAAAGCCCCTTCTGGCCGCCCGTGATCACCGCGTCGATGCCCCAGGCGTCCATCTCGAGCGGCATGGTCGACAGCGTGCAGACCGCGTCCACCACCACCAGCGCGCCGGCCGCCTGGGCCAGCGCCGCGATCTCCTTCAACTGACTGTTCCAGACCGTGTTCGAGGTCTCGCCGTGCACGATGGTGACGATCTCGGGCCGCTCGCGCGCGATCGCGGCGGCCACCGCCTCGAGACTCGCGGCCTCGCGGTCGGGCACGTCCAGATAGCTGACCTCAGCGCCGATGCGGGTGGCCATCTCGGCCATCCGCGCGCTGAAGAAGCCGTTGCGAATCGACAGCACGCGCGTGCTGCGCCAGGCCAGGTTGGCGATCGCCATCTCCATCGCCGCCGAGCCGGGGCCGGCCACGCCGAGCACCCACTTGGAGCGCGTCTGGAACACATAGCGCGCCATCTCCTTGACCTGTTCGATGATCTTCGACATGGTCGCGCCGAGGTGGTTGATCACGATCGCGTTCGCCTTGGCAACTGCGGCCGGGATCGGCACGGGGCCGGCCCCCATCATCAGGAGGGGTTCCTCGGGCAGGATCGCGTCGAGCGGGACCACCACAGGGCAGGGAATCGGCGAGTAATCGTTATGGGACATGGGCGTTGAGCGGCAGGAACGAGGGGGAAACGTGGCGCAGGCGCGCCGGAACCTTCGATCATTCCGCGAACCGGGCCCGCGTGCAAGCCCCGTGCCGGACCTCGCGCTTATCGGCACGCGGCGGCCGAGCCGCGGTCCGGCTTCATGCAATCGATGCCGGCGCGTCATGCGCACGACGAATGCCTGCGTATGCATCGCGCGAATCCATGCCGCATGGCGCGGTGCGCGCGCCGAACCGGGTCGATCGGCCGACAGCCCCGCCACGCGCGGCGCGCCCTCGAGCGGGGCACTGGCTGGCCAAGGTACCGATTCCCGATTATCGAAATGGGTGCCGACTCATTTATTTACCCCGCGCCATCGATCCACGAAGGCAGCCGGCTTGATTCTTTTCCGTGCCGGCTCATTCGCAATTGCGCACCCTCGAGATTCGCGGCATCACAAAAATCCAAAATTCCCCAAGCCCCCTTAAAATCCCCAAAATTTCCCGAAACACCCTGTCAGGCAAGGCGATAAAGCACTCATTCGGATTCCGAAACCGCGTTTCACTTCATCAAACCTGTCAAAAATACAGGCTAAATCTTCTCATTAATCGGTTGACTGGGATCCCGATTTTATTGAACAATTTACCGCGCCGTGGGTATTACATAATTCTGACCCGAAGCTGATCCGACAGCGTTCGACGGGTGCTCGCAACACGGCAATTACACAAGCAAAATCATCGAACGGGCCGACAAGCTATGAACCAGATACAAACCATGAGGGTGTTCGTCTGCGTCGCCGAACTGCAGAGTTTCCGGCAGGCCGCGCGCAAGCTCGGCGTGTCGAACGCACTCGTCACGCGGTCGATTGCGATGCTGGAAACGCATCTGAACACTCGCCTGATCCATCGCACCACGCGCAACCTGTCGCTGACCGAGGCGGGTACCCGCTATCTCGACGGTTGCCGCGCCCTGCTCGAGGAATTCGATCATCTCGAGGCCTCGGTCGCGCATACCATCCGCGAGCCGGTCGGCACCTTGCGGATCGTGGTGTCGGGCTCGCTGTCGCCGCAGCGGCTCACGCCGCTGGTCGACGGCTTCCGCCGCCAGTACCCGAAGGTACGCGTGCAACTGACCATCGCCGACGGCCCGATCGACGGGCTCGACACCTCCTACGACGCCGCCATCCTCGCCGGGCTCAAGATCGAGGACGGCGCCGCGCTGGTCAGCCACGCGCTCGCCCCCGATCCGTTCGTCACGATCGCCTCGCCGGCCTACATCGAGCAGCGCGGCGAACCGCATCGCCCAGACGAGCTCGCGCGCCACGCTGCGGTCACCCTGCCGCTCGACTCGCACGGTTTCGCCTGGCGCTTCGTCGACGCGGGCCGCTTCGCGCACCTGGTCACGCTGCAGCCGGCCTACACCATCAACGATGCCTGGCTGGTGCGCGCCGCCGTGCTGGCCGGCTCCGGCATCGCGATCCTGCCCGAGAGCTTCGTGGCCGACGCGATCTCGCGCGGCGAGCTGGTGCGCCTGTTGGCCGACTACCGGATCGATGACACCGATTCGCAGCTCGTGGTGGTCTATCCGAGCCGCCAGTTCGTGCCGGCGCGCACGCGCAGCTTCGTCGAGCATGCGCTCTACCACTTCGGCGCGCGCTCGAACGGCCGCTACGGCTACGTGCACGACGCGATCGGCGAGCGCAGCGAAGTCACCACCGGCCTGCAGTGATCGCGCATGACGATGGCCGGTGCTCGCGCGCCGTCGTCGTCATCGCCCAAGGATGCGGCCAATAGCCGCAATCGGGGCCGCCGGCCCGCCGCCCGTCATCCGCAGACGGCCCGGCGGCGGCCCCGATCGGCGCTGACCGACCAGTCTGCGCCCCGCAGCGGCCGGGTATTCCGGCCGCCGCTTTCTTCCCCTGCCCGCGCGCAGCCGCGATGGCACCCCCCCCCCCCCGTTCCTTGCTCGCCCCTTCTGCCTCTCTGCCCCGCCTCGTTCCTGCGGATGGAACCGTTCCCGCGCGCCGACCCGCCCGCGGCGAGGGATCTGCTATCGTTGCTGGCTTCGGCAGCCGCCCCCGGCGCCCAGCAGCCTGCGTTCCTCTCCCCATGCGTTTCGACGATTCCTCGATCGCCGCTGTCTACCGCGCGATCTTCGAGCGGCGCGACATGCGCCACTTCACCGCCGAGCCGGTCGATCCGGCCGTGCTCGCGCGCCTGATCCGCGCCGCGCATCACGCGCCCAGCGTCGGCTTCATGCAGCCCTGGCGCTTCATCCGCGTGAGCGCGCCCGCGCTGCGCGAGCGTATCCACGCGATCGTCGAGGCCGAGCGCCGCGCCACCGCCGAGGCGCTCGGCGAGCGCCAGGACGAATTCATGCGCCTGAAGGTCGAGGGCATCCGCGAATGCGGCGAGATCCTGGTGGTCGCGCTCGGCGACGATCGCGAACGCCACGTGTTCGGGCGCCGCACCCTGCCGGAAATGGACCTCGCCTCGGCGGCCTGCGCGATCCAGAACATGTGGCTGGCCGCGCGCGCCGAGGGGCTCGGCATGGGCTGGGTCTCGCTGTTCGACGTCGAGGCGCTGCGCGGCCTGCTCGGTATGCCCGAGGGCGCCAAGCCGATCGCGGTGCTCTGCCTCGGCCATGTGGACGCGTTCTACGCGCGCCCGATGCTCGAGCAAGCGCAATGGGCAGAACGGCTACCGCTCGAGGACTGCCTCTACGAGAACGGCTGGAACGCGTCGCCTGGACCGGTCGAACCGCAGTCCTGAACGCCGCTCGGCGCCACGCCGCCGGCCGGCCGGTCCCGGCTTCGCCTTGCCGGCGCGTCTCCCGAAAGCAACAAGTAATCTGGCCCCATTCATTGGGGTTTTTACTGAGATAGAATAGCGTCTATCCCTGCCCGGCCCGGCCGCCCGCCCGGCCCGGCCGCCCGCGCGACGCATCCCGCGACGCCCCGACCCGGCCCGTTTCCCCGGAATTCCCTCGAGGCCGCTGCCTCTGTTCGCCCTCGCCATCGCCACGTTTGGTATCGGTACCACCGAATTCGTGATCATGGGGCTGCTGCCCAACGTGGCGCGCGATCTCGCGGTCTCGATCCCGGCCGCCGGCCTGCTGGTTTCCAGTTATGCGCTGGGCGTGACGATCGGCGCGCCGATCCTGGCCATCGTCACGGCCAGGATGCCGCGCCGCCAGGCCCTGGTCGGCCTGATCGGCGTGTTCATCGCCGGCAACCTGCTGTGCGCGATCGCGCCCGGCTACGGACTGCTGATGGCCGCCCGCGTGGTGACCACGTTCTACCAAGGCGCCTTCTTCGGGATCGGTTCGGTGGTGGCCAGCAGCCTGGTGGCGCCCAACCGCCGCGCGCAGACGATCGCCCTGATGTTCACCGGCCTGACCCTGGCCAACGTGCTGGGCGTGCCGCTGGGCACCGCGCTCGGCCAGGCCTTCGGTTGGCGCTCGACGTTCTGGGCAGTGACCGGCATCGGCGTGCTGGCGGCCGGCGCGCTCGCGTTGTGCCTGCCCGCCCCGGCAACTCGAGATGCCGCAGACCAGCATCGCTCGCGAATTCCGCGTGATGCGCAACCCGCAGGTGCTGATGGTGCTCGGCATCAGCGTGCTGGCCTCGGCGAGCCTGTTCTCGGTGTTTACCTACATCACGCCGATCCTCGAGGACGTCACGCATTTCAGCTGCACGAGGTCACTTTGGTGCTGCTGCTGTTCGGCCTGGGCCTGACGGTGGGCGGCACGCTTGGCGGCAAGCTCGCCGACTGGCGCCGGATGCCCTCGCTGATCGCCTCGCTTGCGCTGATCGGGCTGGTGCAGGTGGTGTTCGCCGTCACTATGCACCTGCCGATCCCGCTGCTGGCGACGATCTTCCTGTGGGGCGTGCTGGCCTTCGCGATCGTGCCGATCGCGCAGATCCTGATCGTCGACCGCGCGATCGAGGCCGCCCAACCTGGCCTCGACGCTGAACCAGGGCGCCTTCAACCTCGGCAATGCCACTGCGCCTGGCTCGGCGGCATGGCGATCGGCGCGGGCGTGCCGCTCACGCAGCTGCCCTGGGTCGGCGTCGCGATGGCGGTGGGCGCGCTGGCGCTGACGCTGTGGTCGGCCTCGCTGGAACGACGGCCGTTCGCGGGGCCCTCGACGCTGGCCTGAGCCGGAAAGCGGCTCGATGGCGCGGGCCTGATGCGGTCCGCGCGGCAAGCCAGATCGATTGCCTACTTGCGCTCAACCCGGAGCGCGACGCCGCCGCCAGTGAGGTCGGAATCAGGGCTCATAAACAGGTTCACGTTGCATGACCGAGGCGACAACTACCTTGACGCGCACCG
>JAYFRU010000044.1:0-12173 GCA_040946965.1 Burkholderia sp.
ATCCCGCAACCCCCCTTCCAGACTGGCTCTCAGGCAGTTTTATCATGAAAATTCATCACACTTTTCCGCGAAGACCCGGTTTTAGATGCCCCGCAGCTTGCTGCGGGGTGGTTCACTCAGAGTCGTGCGGCGTCGGCCGATCGGGCGCCGCCGTTCGCATCGCCGCTTTCGTGGCGGTAGGCATCGGGATCGATGCGGCGCATTTCCGTTTCGATCCACTGCTCGACGCGAAGGTTCAGCTCGTCCGGCGTGAGGCCGCGCGAATCGATCGGCTTGCCGATCGACACCGTGACTATACCCGGATACTTGTTGAACGAATTGCGCGGCCAGACGCGGCCCGCATTGTGGGCGATCGGCACCACCGGCACGCCGGCGCCCACTGCGAAGCGCGCGCCGCCCGTCTTGTACTTGCCCTGGTGCCCGGTCGGGGTGCGCGTGCCCTCGGGGAACATGATCACCCAGGCGCCGTCGGCGAGCCGATTCTTGCCTTGGCGGATCACCGAGTCGAAGGCGTTCTTCCCTTCCTTGCGATTGATGTTGACCATGTGCAGCAGGCCGAGCGCCCAGCCGAAGAAGGGCACGTAAAGCAGCTCGCGCTTGAACACGTAGCAAAGCGGACGCGGCATCAGGGCCGGGAAGGCCAGCGTCTCCCAGGCCGACTGGTGCTTGGAGAGCAGCACGGCGGGGCCGTCGGGCAGGTTCTCCATGCCCTCGATGCGGTAGTCGATGCCGTTCAGCACGCGCACCACGGCGAGCGTCGAGCGGCACCAGCCGGCCGCCATCCAGTAGCGTGCGTGCGGGCGCAGGAACGGGAACGCGATGAAGCAGGCGGTCGCGTAGGGCACCGTGTACAGCACGAAATAGACGAGTAGCAGCAGCGAACGGAGGAAAAGCATCGGCATGGACTCTGGCGTTGACGGAAGGCGCGCGCGGCGAAGGCGGCGTCAGTCCTGTGGCTGGGACAGAAAATCGAGCGCGAAGGCGCGCAGGTCGTCATGCACGCGCGTGCCTTCCGGCAGCTTGCCGGCCGCGAGCGTCTTGCGGCCCTTGCCGGTCAGCACCAGGTGCGGACGGAAGCCGACCGCGACGCCGGCCTGCAGGTCGCGCAGCGCGTCGCCGACGATCGGCGTTTGCTCGGGGTCGATCTCGAAGCGCTGCGTGATCATCGTCATCATGCCCGGCTTCGGCTTGCGGCAATCGCAGTTGTCGTTGGCCGTGTGCGGGCAGTAGAACACCGCGTCGATGCGCGCGCCGACCGCGGCCGCCGCCTTGTGCATCTTCAGGTGCATGGCGTTGAGCGCGGCCATGTCGAACAGGCCGCGCCCGATCCCCGACTGGTTGGTCGCGACCACCACGCGGTAGCCCGCGTGGTTGAGCCGCGCGATCGCCTCGAGGCTGCCGGGCAGCGCGATCCACTCGTCGGGCGTCTTGATGAAGGCGTCCGAATCGACATTGATGACGCCGTCCCGATCGAGGACGACGAGCTTGCGGTTGGCACCCGTCGGCATGACGTATCTCCTGCTGGCAGCGCGTGGCGTGACGATGGGCCGCTCAGGCGGCGAGCTTCGAGATGTCGGCGACGCAGTTCATCTGCTGGTGCAGCGCCGACAGCAGGGCGAGCCTGTTGGCGCGCAGCGCCGGATCCTCGGCGTTGACCATCACGTCGTTGAAGAAGGTATCGACCGGCGCGCGCAACGCGGCCAGCGCCGACAGCGCGCCGGTGTAGTCGCGCGCGGCGAGTTGCGACTGCACGCGCGGGGCGACCTCGGCCAACTGCTCGGCCAGCGCCTTCTCGGCCGCCTCGGCCAGCAGCGCCGGCTGGATCGCGCCGGCTGCGCCACCTTCGGACTTCTTCAGGATGTTCGAGATCCGCTTGTTGGCGGCCGCCAGCGCCTCGGCCTCGGCCAGGCGCATAAACTCGCGCACCGCGTCCAGGCACGCGATCAGCTCGTCGAGGCGGGTCGGCTCGACGCCCAGCACCGCGTCGATCTCGCCGGCGCTGTAGCCGCGCTCGCGCAGCAGTCCGCGCAGGCGGTCGAGGAAGAAGGCGAAGATCGCGTCGGTGGAGTCGGCCACCCCGGCGATGCCCGCGAAGCTCGCCTGGGTGGCGCGCAGCAGCTCGGCGATATCGAGCGGCAATTGCTTCTCGAGCAGCAGGCGCAGCACGCCCAGCGCATGACGGCGCAGCGCGAACGGGTCCTTCTCGCCGGTCGGCGCGAGGCCGATGCCCCAGATGCCGACCAGGGTCTCGAGCTTGTCGGCCAGCGCCACCGCCGTGCTGACGGCAGCCTCGGGCAGCGTGTCGCCCGAGAAGCGCGGCTGGTAGTGCTCGGTGCAGGCGACGGCGACCGCTTCCGGCTCGCCGTCGTGGCGCGCGTAGTAGGTGCCCATGGTGCCTTGCAGCTCCGGGAACTCGCCGACCATGTCGGTCAGCAGGTCGGCCTTGGCCAGGCGCGCGGCGCGCTGCGCCAGCGCCGGGTCGGCACCGATCGCCGGCGCGATGCCGGCCGCGATCGCCTCGATGCGCTCGACGCGCGCGAGCTGCGAGCCCAGCTTGTTGTGATAGACCACGTTGGCCAGGCGCGGCACGCGGTCGGCCAGGCGCGTCTTCTTGTCGGTCTCGAAGAAGAACTTGGCGTCGGCCAGGCGCGGGCGCACCACGCGCTCGTTGCCCTCGACGATCTCCACCGGCGTGGCGGTCTCGATGTTCGAGACGATCAGGAAGCGCGAGCGCAGCTTACCGGCCGCGTCGGTCAGCGCGAAGTACTTCTGGTTGGTCTGCATGGTCAGGATCAGGCATTCCTGCGGCATCTGCAGGAACTCGTCCTCGAAGCGGCAGGCATAGACCACCGGCCATTCGACCAGCGAGGCGACCTCGTCAAGCAGGGCCTCGGGCATCATCACCGCGTCGCCGCCGGCCTGCTCGGCCAGCGCGGTGCGGATCTGCTCCTTGCGGTCGACGAAGTGCGCGATCACGCGGCCGCGCTCGCGCAGCGTCTCGGCATAGCCGGCGGCCGAGCCGATCGCGACCACGCCGCTCGACAGGAAGCGATGGCCGAGCGTGGTGTCGCCCGCGTCGATGCCGAACGCGGAGACCGGCACCACTTCCGTGTCATGCAGCACCGTCAGGCGATGCACCGGGCGCACGAACTGCACGTCGCTGCCGTCGGGGCGCTGGTAGGTCATCACCTTGGGGATCGGCAGCTTGTCCAGCGTCTCCTTGAGCGCGGCCTGCAGGCCGTCGACAAGCGTGGCGCCCGGCGCCGAATAGTTCAGGAAGAAGGCCTCGGCCTTGCCGTCCTGGGCGCGCTCGAGATCGGCGATGCCGAATTCGGGGCGGCCGAGCGCGGTCAGCTTCTTGGCCAGCGGCGGCGTCGGGTTGCCGTTCGCGTCGAGCGCGACCGACACCGGCAGCACCTTCTCGCGGACCTGGCGGTCCGGCGCGACGGCGCGCACGTTGAGGATCAGCACCGCCAGGCGGCGCGGCGTGGCGAAACGTTCGAGCACTGCTTCGCCGTCGATCAGGTCGCGCGCGGCGAGGCGCTGCGCCAGGCCTTCGGCGAACGCGTCGCCCAGGCGGGCGAGCGCCTTGGGCGGCAGTTCCTCGGTCAGCAGTTCGACCAGCAGGGGAGCGGTATGGGTGTGCGTCATGATGGGGGAAATCTCGTCAGTCCTGATCGATCTTGCGTTCGGCCTTGAGGGGTGGCACTCAGCCGGGCTGGGCCGCGTCCTGCGCGTCGGTGGTGAGGCCCGGGACGCCGCGCACCGGGTTGCCGATCATCGGGAAGCCGAGCGCCTCGCGCGATTCGTAGTAGGACTGCGCGACCAGGCGCGACAGCGCGCGAATCCGGCCGATGTAGGCCGCGCGCTCGGTGACCGAGATCGCGCCGCGCGCATCCAGCAGGTTGAAGGTGTGGCCGGCCTTGAGCACCAGTTCGTAGGCGGGCAGCGCGAGCTTCGCCTCGATCATCCGCTTCGCTTCCGATTCGTAGCTGTTGAAGAAGCCGAACAGCAGCTCGACGTTGGCGTGCTCGAAGTTGTAGGTCGATTGCTCGACCTCGTTTTGGTGGTAGACGTCGCCGTAGGCCAAGCGCCGGATCTCCGGGCCGTTCGGGCCCAGCTCTTCCCACTCGGTCCAGACCAGGTCGTAGACGTTCTCGACCTTCTGCAGGTACATCGCGAGGCGTTCCAGCCCGTAGGTGATCTCGCCCAGTACCGGCTTGCAGTCGAGGCCGCCGGCCTGCTGGAAGTAGGTGAACTGGGTGACTTCCATGCCGTTGAGCCAGACTTCCCAGCCCAGGCCCCAGGCGCCCAGCGTCGGGTTTTCCCAGTCGTCCTCGACGAAGCGCACGTCGTTCTGCTTGAGGTCGAAACCGAGCGCTTCCAGCGAGCCGAGGTACAGGTCGAGGATGTTCTCCGGCGCCGGCTTCATCACCACCTGGTATTGGTAGTAGTGCTGCAGGCGGTTCGGGTTCGCGCCGTAGCGGCCGTCCTTCGGGCGGCGCGAGGGCTGCACGTAGGCCGCGCGCCACGGCTCGGGGCCGATCGCGCGCAGGAAGGTGTGGACGTGCGAGGTGCCTGCGCCGACTTCCATGTCGATCGGCTGGAGCAGGGCACAACCCTGCTTGTCCCAGTAGGACTGGAGCGTCAGGATGATTTGCTGAAACGTGAGCATGAGGGGCCTTCGTGGGCGCTGCGGGCTGCGACGGGGGCGCCGGCGCGAGCGGGCTTGGCCTGCGCGCCAGTCCGGCGCGCGGCTTGGCTGGGCGTAAAACGCGTAATTTTACCGGATCGGCGCGACACTGCGGCCGGAACGCCCGCGCGCAGCGGCGGGCGCGCCGATTGCGGGCCGCCGCAGGCGAATTCGACGGCCCATGCGGCGATCGCGCGCCGCGTTCGCGGTGCTGCGGCGGTGCCCCGTCGGCACCTCCTTGAGCAGAGCCACTAGCCGGCGCGGCCGCGTGTATCGTGTGCTTGGTTCGCGATGCGGCCGCGAACCAGGTCGCCGGCCCGCGCGGGATGGCCGGGCGGCGTGTGAATCGCGGGGCGCACGGTAAGATGCCCCATCCATCAGCCGACCCACGGACCGCCGCCGCTCATGTTCAGAACGCCCGTCGACCCGCAATTCCCCTTCTATGCGCCGCTGCTCGAATTCCTGCGCGAGGCTGCGGCCGCCGGAGAGGCCGGTCGCGCCGAGGCGCGCGCGCAATGGCTCGACGCCGCCTCGCGACTGCATTCGCTCGACTACGAGGCGCTCGCGCGGCTCACCGTGACCCTGCTCGAACATCAGCGCTACGGCGACGCGGCCGAGTTCGCGAGCTGCCTGTGGCGAGTCGAGCCCGAGGTGGCGGCTCTCGCCTTCAACTGCGGCTACGCCTTGCAGATGGGCGGGTGCCATGCCGAGTCGATCGCGCCGTACCGGCGCGCGCTGGAACTCGCGCCCGACTGGCCTTCGCTGCGCAACAACCTGGCGATCGCGGTGCGGATCTCGGGCGGCGATCCGGCCGAGGAGCTGGCGTTGCTGGAGCAGGCCGTCGCCGTCAATCCGCACGACGAGCAGGCCTGGATCAACCTGGTGGTGGCCTACCGGGCCCGCTATGACCTGGCGCGCTCGATCGCGGCGGCCGAGCGCGCGCTGGCGCTGGCCCCCGGCAGCGCGCTGGGGCGAGGCCGAGCGCTGCGCGCGCCGCGCGCAGGATCTGTCGCCCGACGATGCCTCGTTCCGCTTCAACCTGGCGATCATCGAGCTGGTGCGCGGCAACTTCGTCGACGGCTGGCTCGGCCACGAGGCCCGCTGGCAAGGTTCGAGCGAGCTGCGCGGCGGCCATCCGGCGCTGAACGCGCCGCGTTGGCGCGGCGAGCCGCTGGCCGGCAAGACCCTGCTGGTGTGGGGCGAGCAGGGCATGGACGACTTGCTGCAGCTGTGCCGCTCGATTCCGCTGCTGGCCGAGCACGTGCATCGCGAGGGCGGGCGGCTGGCCTGGAATTCGTTTCCGCAGATGGGCGAGTTGCTGTCGCGCAGTCTCGGCGCGCATGTCGATCTCTATTCGCAGGACGTCTCGCTCGAGCGCCTGCCTGCCGCCGACTACCAGCTGCCGATCGGCAGCGTGCCCTGGCAGCTCGGCCTGCCCGATGCGGTGAGCGGCGCGAGCGCTTCGCGGCCGAGGCGCGGCCCGGCGAGCGCCTGCGGGTCGGCCTGGCCTGGACCGGCAGCGCGGGCCACCAGCGCAATCCGTTCCGCCGCGTGGGCCTGGAGCGCTATGCAGCGGCCTTCGCCGGCATCGAGGGCGTGAGCTTCCATTCGCTGCAGCCGGGGCTCGGCGCCGAAGTCGAGGCCGCGCGCGCGGCCGGCCTGCCGATCGTCGATCATTCGGCCGAGTGGCGCAGCTTCGACGACACCGCCGCCTATCTCGGCGCGCTCGACCTGGTGATCACGGTCTGCACCGATCGCCCATCTGAGCGGCGCGCTGGGCCAGGCGAGCTGGGGGTGCTGCTCGACGTCAATCCGCACTGGGTCTGGCAGCTCGAGCGCCGCGACAGCCCGCTCTATCCCTCGGCGACGCTGTACCGGCAGCCGGCCTTCATGCAATGGACGCCGGTGCTCGAGGCGGTCGCGCGAGCCGGCACGGCATGCGGGGCAGGAGGGAACGCGAGGGAGAGGCGAGACGACTGCGGGAGCCGGGTCGGTAAGCGAACCAGGGAGCGAACCAAGAAGCGAACGAACCAGGATGAGAACCGGCGCCGCGCGAGCGGCGCTGGTCGATCCCGCGATCAGCCGCGCCGGCGCAGGCGCGGGCCGGCCAGCAGCGCGAAGCCGAGCAGCACCAGGGCGATCGCGAGCACGATCGCATTGCCGCTGGCGACGAAGGGCGTGATGCCCTGGGTGCCCTCGACGGTCACGTCGAGCGAGCCCAGCGTGAAGGGCTTGAGATGCCCGATCACGCGGCCGTGCGCGTCGATCGCGGCGCTCATGCCGGTATTGGTCGCGCGCAGCATCGGCCGGCCGGTTTCGAGCGAGCGCATGCGCGCGATCTGCAGGTGCTGGTCGAGCGCGATGGTGTCGCCGAACCAGGCGAGGTTGGTGACGTTGACGAGGATGCCCGGCGAGGGCGCGTTCTCGCGCACGGTGGCGGCGATCTCCTCACCGAAGATGTCCTCGTAGCAGATGTCGGCCATCACCGGCTGGTTGTGGACCAGGAACGGCGCCTGCACCGGTGCGCCGCGCGCGAAATCGCCCAGCGGCATCTTCATCAGCCTGACGAACCAGTGGAAGCCCCAGGGGATGAACTCGCCGAAGGGCACCAGGTGGTGCTTGTCGTAGTGGTAGATGTCGGTCGAGCCCGGCGTCACGCCGTACAGGCTGTTGGTGTAGTCGACCCGGCTGCCGTCGGGCAGGACCTTGTCGCCGACCGCGCCGAACAGCACCGAGGTGCCGGTCTTGTCAACGAAGCTGCGCACCGCCTTGGCGAACGGCAGCGGAATGTCCTGGATCATCACCGCGATCGCCGTCTCGGGCGTGACCACCAGGTCGGCCGGCTTCTCGGTGATCACCCCGGTGTACAGCTTGATCGCCGCGTCGATGCCGGCCTGCTCGAACTTGATGTCCTGCTTGACGTTGCCCTGCAGCAGGCGCACCCGCAGCGGCTGGTTCTCGGGCTTGGTCCAGGACACCAGCGGCAGCAGCAAGCCGGCGGCCACCAGCGCGGCGGCCAGCGTGGCCGGCGCGAGCGCCCCGCCGCGCCGGTCGCCATGTCCGTGGCGCGCACGCACGATCGCATTGACCACCAGTGCCGCGAACAGCGCCAGCACCCAGCCGACGCCGTAGACGCCGATCAGCGGCGCGTAGCCGGCGAACGGCCCGTCCACCTGCGGATAACCGCTGGCCAGCCACGGGAAGCCGGTAAACACCGTGCCGCGCGCCCATTCGCCGAGCGCCCAGGCGCTGGCGAACGCGAATGCGCCGTGCCAGCTCGGCGCGAACGCGCGCCCGGCGCGCTTGCCCGAGGCCAGTGTCCAGGCCAGCGCGGACAGCGCCGGATAGAGCGCCAGGTACAGGCAGAACAATCCCAGCGCGCCGCCCGCGATCCAGGCGGCCATCTCGCCATACACGTGCATGCTGATGTACAGCCACCAGATGCCGGACAGGAAGTTGCCGAAGCCGAAGGCGGCGCCGGTCAGGGTGGCCTGCCAGCGCGTGCCGCAGCGCGCGAGCTGGGCGAAGAACCAGATGAACACCAGCAACTGGAGCCAGCCGCCATGCGGGGTCGGGGCGAAGCTGAGGGTATTGGCCGCGCCGGCGAGCAGCGCGGCGGGAAAATGCCAACCGGGCAGCGCGCGGCCGCTGGAGCCGCCCGAGGCGAAGGTGGCGCCGCGTCGCGCGCGGGTCGGGAACGATTCGGCCATGTGGTCGAAGGGTGGAGCGTTGACGGGAGCCGGACGATCAGTCGTCGCCGGCCGATTCGCCGCAGCGGCCGGCGAGCGGGTCGCTGCGCACCAGCAGCACATAGATCTGACGCGCGTCACCGCGCTGGATCTCGAAGATCAGCTTGCCCAGCCGCAGCTTCTTGCCGCGATGCGGGACCCGGCCGAAATGGTGGGTGATCAGCCCGCCGATGGTATCGACCTCGTCGTCGGGGAAATCGGTGCCGAACGTCTCGTTGAACTGGGCGATCTCGGTGAACGCGCGCACGCGGAAGCGGCCGTCCGGCGCCGAGATGATGTTGCCGGCTTCCTCGTCGAAGTCGTATTCGTCCTCGATGTCGCCGACGATCTGCTCCAGCACGTCCTCGATGGTGATCAGGCCGGCCACGCCGCCGTATTCGTCGACCACGATCGCGAGGTGGTTGCGGTTCACCCGGAAGTCGTGCAGCAGCACGTTCAGGCGCTTCGATTCCGGGATGAACACGGCCGGGCGCAGCATGCCGTGCACATCGAATTCGTCTTCCGCGTAAAAACGCAGCAGGTCCTTCGCGAGCAGCACGCCGATCACGTTGTCGCGGTTTTCTTCGTAGACGGGGTAGCGCGAGTGGGCCTTCTCGAGCACGAAGGGGATGAAATCCTCGGGCTTGTCGGCGATGTTGATCGCGTCCATCTGGGCGCGGGGCACCATGATGTCGCGCGCGCAGAGATCGGAAACCTGGAACACGCCCTCGATCATCGAGAGCGAATCGGCATCGATCAGGTTGCGCTCGTGCGCGTCTTGCAGGATTTCGAGCAGCTCGCCGCGCGATTCGGGCTCGGGCGAGATGAAATCGGTCAGGCGCTCGAGCAGCGAGCGCTTTTCGGGAGGTTTGTCGGTGGACTTTCGACTGGGATACGAATCGTTCATGGTGGTGCGCCCGGCAGGTGCGCGGGCGGGCAGGTGCGCGGGCGCGTTGTCACGGAGTTAGCAAGGATACACCAAGGGCATGGCGCCGCCGTGTCGGCCCGATGGCGGACGCGGCGGCCGGCCCCGGCGGCGCTGGGGCCATCCTAACCCGGAATCGGCGCGGGCCCAAGGCGGGCCAAAAATCGCGGCGCGCGGCCGTCGCGAACGAAATGAGCGGCGTGGCCGCCCGCTCCGGGGAGGCGCGTCAGGCGCAGCGCGCCAGCAGCGCTTCCAGCGCGCGATCGGGAATCCCGCTCTCGCGCAGCGCGGCGACGGTGCGCGTCACGTAGTCGAGGGTGGTGCCGTAGCGGCCCTCGGCGGAGCCGAACACCGCGCGGAACACCTCGTCGGACAGCTTGCCGGTATAGGTGGGTGCCTCGCGGCGCATCACGAAGGCCAGCGCCCGCACGCGCTGGCCGGTGCTCAGCGTGCAGGGCAGCCAGGCTGGCCGGTACGAGCCCATCGGCATCTCGCGCTTCCAGAGCGTTTCGAGATGCGGCATCGCGCTGGATCCGGCGATCCGGAACGCCATGCCGCTGCAGGAGCCGCCGCGATCGAGCGCCAGCACCAGGCCCGGCCGCTCCGGCGTGCCGCGGTTCACGCGCGACCACAGGTAGAGCCCGCGATGGTAGCCGTGCACGCGGCCATGCACCTTCTCGACGGTGGGCAGCCCCGGGTTCCAGATCAGCGAGCCATAACCGAACAGCCAGAGATCGGAGCGGCGATCCCAGTCGGCGAGGCTCGCGTCCAGCGAGTGGGCGAGTTCGTCCTCGCTGAGCAGCCGACCGCTGCCGATCGGGGGCGGGTAGGCGTTGGAGGCGGGAATCGGGGTGCTCACGGAATCTTGGCGGCCGGAGGCGGGCGGCTTGGGTTGATCGGAGGAACGAGCGGGCGGCGCGGCGGACCCGGGCCTTACAGATAAGGGTTCTGGAAACCGAGCTTGGCGAGGATGTCGGTCTCGAGCGCTTCCATCTCGGCGGCGTCTTCCTCGCCGCGCTCGTGATCATACCCCTGCGCGTGCAGCGCGCCGTGCACCAGCAGGTGCGCGTAGTGGGCCACCAGCGGCTTGTCTTGCTCGGCCGCTTCCTTCTCGACCACCGGGCAGCACAGCACCAGGTCGCCGATGGTGGTGCCGTCGGGCACCTGGTCGTAGGCGAAGGTCAGCACGTTGGTGGGGTAGTCCTTCTTGCGGTAGCCGCCGTTCAGTTCGCGGCCTTCCTTCTCGCCGACGAAGCGCACCGTCAGTTGCGCGTCGGAGAACAGCGCGGTGGACAGCCATTCGGCGATCAGCTTGGGCTTGAGCAGCTTCTTGCGCTGCGAGGCGGCGATCTCGTCGCCGTATTGCACCACCAGCTCGAGTTCGGGTTCGCCGGCCGGCTCGGTGCCGGACCCGGCGGCCGCCTCGGCGGCCAGCGCGGTATCGCCCTCGGGCGAGGGCTCGGCGCCGACCGACAACGTCAGGCTGTCGTAGTGCTCCGGGCGCAGGGTTAGGGTGACGCGCTGGCCGCCATCGACATGCTGCGCGACGATCGCGATCGAGGCTTCGCCCGAGGCGCCCGACAGATCGAACATCAGCGCGCGGCCATCGGAAAAATCGATGCGCAGGCCTTGCGTCTCGACCGACTTGACCTTGCCGCGCGCGTCGAACAGCGATACGCGCGGGGCGCTCGGGGCTACGGCCTGGTCAGGCTTGCGGGACTTGGGGGAACGGGAGGATTTCATGTTGGGGGCGTGGAACGGAATCGCCTGAGCATACACCAAACAGCCAGCCGTTTCGTTCGCTGGGAACGCCTCGCGCGGCGACCGGCGCGAGCCTCGCGCGAAGGCTCGGCGACCCGGCCCGGCGGGCCTCGGCGCCGATCGCGCGGGGTTCCGCCCGGGCCTGCCCGCGTGATCGAATGCGACGGCCTGCCGCGCGGCAGGCTGTCTCCAGGCCGAGGGTCCTGGCGCGGCCCGGCGGTCCTTCAGTCGTTCTTGTGCTGCGCGTGGCAATCGTCGTAAGCCTCGACGATCCGCGCGACCAGCGGATGCCGTACCACGTCGGCGCTGGTGAAGCGCGTCAGGGCGATGCCGCGCACCTGGCCGAGCACCTGCTGTGCCTCGATCAGCCCGCTCTTGTGGCCGCGCGGCAGGTCGACCTGGGTGGTGTCGCCGGTCACCACGGCCTTCGAGCCGAAGCCGATCCGGGTCAGGAACATCTTCATCTGTTCGGGCGTGGTGTTCTGCGCCTCGTCGAGGATGATGAAGGCGTGGTTCAGCGTGCGGCCGCGCATGTAGGCGAGCGGCGCGATCTCAATCATCTGGCGTTCGAACATCTTGGCGGTCTTGTCGAAGCCGAGCAGGTCGTAGAGCGCGTCGTAGAGCGGGCGCAGGTAGGGATCGACCTTCTGCGACAGGTCGCCCGGCAGGAAGCCGAGCCGCTCGCCGGCCTCCACGGCCGGGCGCGTTAGCACGATGCGCTTGACCTGGTCGCGCTCCAGCGCGTCGATCGCGCAGGCCACCGCCAGGTAGGTCTTGCCGGTGCCGGCCGGCCCGATGCCGAAGGTCACGTCGTGCGAGAGGATCTGCTTGAGGTACCCGCGCTGCGCCGGGGTGCGCCCGCGCAGGTCCGAACGGCGCGTGTAGAGCTTGGGCGCCGGCTCTTCGTCGAGCGCCGCGCCGGCATCGCCCCCGGCCGCGCTTGGCTCGTCGAAGGGATGGTCGGGGTCGCCGCGAAAGCGCACGTCGAGCGTCGGGGGGGGGGGGGGGGGGGGGGGGGGGGGGGGGGGGGGGGGGGGGGGGGGGGGGGGGGGGGGGGGGGGGGGGG
>JAYFRU010000045.1:0-12104 GCA_040946965.1 Burkholderia sp.
CTAAGCACTACGCAGCACCTCCCTCCTGGCCTGTTCGACTTCACCGAAACGGGCGTTCACGTTCCCCGAAATACGCACAATCGGCGCCGCGCGCCGACCAGCAGGTGATCTTCCCGATCGACCAGGCGCTCTACCGCGAAGGCCATCTGGCGATCCTCAAGGGCAATCTCGCCGAGGACGGCGCGGTGGCCAAGATCAGCGGGCTGAAGAATCCGGTGATCACTGGCCCCGCGCGCGTGTTCGACGACGAGCAGAGCGCGCTGCAGGCGATCCTCGACGACCGCATCCGCGCCGGCGACGTGGTGGTGCTGCGCTATCTCGGCCCGCAAGGCGGGCCCGGCATGCCGGAGATGCTCGCGCCGACCTCGGCGATCATCGGCAAGGGGCTCGGCGAATCGGTGGACCTGAAATCACCGACGGGCGCTTCTCGGGCGGTACCTGGGGCACGGTGGTCGGCCACGTGGCTCCGGAGGCCTTCGTCGGGGGCACCATCGCCCTGGTGCGGGAAGGCGATTCGATCACCATCGACGCGCATCGCCTGCTGCTGCAGCTGAACGTCGACGAGGCCGAGCTGGCGCGCCGCCGCGCTGCCTGGCAACGGCCGGCGCCGCTTTACACGCGCGGCGTGCTGGCCAAGTACGCGGCGCTGGCGCTGCCGGCGAATCGCGGCGCCGTGACGGGCTGAACCCGGCGCGGCCGGCGACCAGAAAAACGGAACGGTCTCGACGTTTGGCGCGAAGGGCGCGAGGAGGCACAAGGGGACACGACGAGCTCGCGCCCTCTTTGCTTCTATAATGCGCGGACAGCCAGGCCGGCCCTCGCGCCGGCGGAGACCCCGTATGAGAATCACGCTACTGCGAGCGATGCTTGCCGTGCTGCTGGCCGCGAACCTGCCGGCCCAGGCCCAGCAGCCCGCAAACGGCCCGCTGCTCGCGCAACGCAGGAACTGCATGGCCTGCCATGCGGTGGCCGCGCCCCTGATGGGGCCGTCTTTCCACGCCATCGCGGATCGCTACATGAATCGCCCCGATGCGGCCGACTATCTGGTGCAGACCATCGTCAAGGGCAGCGTCGGCGTGTGGGGCCAGGTGCCGATGCCGGCCAACACCCAGGTGAGTGGCGACGAGGCACGCACCCTCGCGCAGTGGATCCTGACCTTGAAATGAACTCAGCCCACAGCGAAGCGGCGGCCTGAAAAAAGCAACGCGCGAGCGCACGGGCAGTGCGGATCGCGCGTGCTTGCTTGGGGCCGGACGTGGCCCTGTCGGCCGGGGTGCCGGATCGCGCCGCCCCGGCTTCCTTCCCCGAACGCCTCAGCCCCCCTGCCCCGATGGCGGCGCATCGCGATGCGCGAGCGCCTCGTCGACGGCTTCGGCCACCCAGCGCTCGAATTCGGGCGCCAGCGCCGCCACCACTTGCTGCGAGACCTCGCCGACCAGCCAGGCGGCATGCTGCTGGACCACCTCGCGACAGCGCGCATCGATCAGGGCACATCCCTCGCCGGACAGATAGTCGGCAACACGGCCCTGCAGCCGCTCGGCGATACGCCGGGAATCGATCCGCGCCGCAGGCGGCGGCGCGGGCCCGGCTGGCGGCACACCGATCAGCTCGGCGGGCGGCAGCGCTTCGACATCGGCGAAACGTGCCGGCACCGGCGTATCGGCATCGACGGGCGAGAGCTGCGCGAAGGCAGCGGGCGCCAGCGTCTCGATGCGGTGCAGCGCGGATTCGGTGCGCGCGGCGAGATCGTCGGGATGCGCGTGCGCCGGATGGAGCGCGTCGACCTGCGGGGTTGCCGAAGCGGCGGCCGACTCCTGCGACGGCGCATTGAGCGCATAGGCGAGCGCTGCGTCGCCGGGGGCATCGTGCTCGTCGTCGCGCGGATCGGGTCGCGTCTCGGCTTCGGCGGGCGCGCCCTCGACCGGCAGCGGCTGCGGCGCCGCAGCGCATTCCTGGGGAACCGCCGGCTCGACGGGCACAAACGCGGCTTCGGCCGGCGTGGATTCGAGCGGCGCTGCCTGGGGCTCGACGAGCGGCGCGGGGATCGCCGAGAATTCCCGAGGCGTCGCGGCCTCGGCCGCTTCGGCCGGCTCTGGCTCGCCGACCGCCGGCGCTTCGTGCGTTGCCGGCAAGGGCTGCGGCTCGGCCGCGAATTCCGGCGGCACCGCCACCGACTCCGGCGCGACGAAGGCCGGCGCCACCGGCGCCTCGGCATCCTGCCGCGCTGCGGGCGACGAAACCAGCCCCTGCGGTACCGACCGCTCCGGCTCGCCCGCCGCCAGGGTGCGACACCGGCAAGGCATCGGCGCCGGCCGGCGCGCCATACGCGGTGGACAAGCCCGCGCCCTCGCTGAGGGTCGGCAGGCCCGAGCCCGCCAGCTCGGGCGGCACCTCCGGCGGCAACTCGGGCAGATCGGTGGCATGCGGCGGCGCCGCATCGGCGCTCTGCCAGGAGCGACGTGCGAGCGCGGACTTGCCGGGCACCAGCACGTCGGTCAGCACGGGAATGTCGAACTCGTTGTGGGCGTCGGGCATGTTGGCTCCAGGCGCGACTAGCCGCCTTGCTTGTAGTTGTTCAGCGCGTAGCCGCGGTCGCGATAGAAACGGTAGCGATCGCGGCCGGCCGCCAGTTCCTCGGGCGCGTTGCCGACCACCTCGAGCAACCGGGCGAAGCGCGCGAACTGCGCGGGCACCTCGGCGCCGAGATTGAGCATCACGCCGTCGTGCGGGGCGCGCGACAGATCGCTGGTCAGCACGATCGGCGTCTGCGAGGCCTGCGGGCTGTCGACCGAGCAATGGGGAATGAAATCGAGCGGCGAGAAGGTCCACAGCCGCTCATCGAGCGCGCGCAGCCGCGCCGGCTCGGCGCAGACCACCACGGCCTGGCCGGCCAGGTAGGCCTTGCGCAGCAGCCGGCACGCATACACGAGCGAGTCGCCGACGTTCGAATGGAAATCGATTCGTGTCATCGGGCGTCCCGCCGCGTCATGCCTACCTCTCCCGGCCTTGCGCTCACGCGCCGGCGTGGTCGATCAGGAACTGCGAGAGCAGCGGCACCGGCCGGCCGGTGGCGCCCTTGGCCGCACCGCTCTTCCAGGCCGTGCCGGCGATGTCCAGGTGCGCCCACGGATAGTTTTCCGCGAAACGCGCCAGAAAGCAGGCCGCCGTGATGCTGCCGCCCGGACGACCGCCGATGTTGGCCAGGTCTGCGAAGTTCGACTTCAGCAGCTCCTGGTACTCGTCGTCGAGCGGCAGGCGCCAGGCCGGGTCGCCGGCCTCGCGCGAGGCGTCGAGCAGCTCGCCGGCCAGCGCGTCGTCCTTCGAGAACAGGCCGCTGTTGTGGTGGCCCAGCGCGATCACGCAGGCGCCCGTCAGGGTCGCGACGTCGATCACTGCGGCCGGCTTGAAGCGTTCGGCGTAGGTCAGCGCGTCGCAGAGGATCAGGCGGCCCTCGGCGTCGGTGTTCAGCACCTCGATCGTCAGGCCTTTCATGCTGGTGACGATGTCGCCCGGCTTGGTGGCCTGGCCCGAGGGCATGTTCTCGCAGGTCGGCACGATCGCCACCACGTTGAGCTTCAGGCCCATCTCGGCGAGCGCGCGCATGGTGCCCAGCACCGAGCCGGCGCCGCACATGTCGTACTTCATCTCGTCCATGCCTTCACCCGGCTTCAGCGAGATGCCGCCGGTGTCGAAGGTGATGCCCTTGCCGACCAGCACGATCGGCGCGACCTTGGCCGCAGCGCCCTGGTAGTGCAGCACGATGAACTGGGGCGGCTCGACCGAGCCGCGCGTGACCGACAGGAAGGAGCCCATCTTGAGCGCCTGGATCTGCTTGAGGCCGAGCACCTCGGCCTTCAGGCCCCAGTCCTTGGCCAGCTGCCGGGCGGTGTTGGCGAGATAGGTGGGGGTGCAGACGTTGCCGGGCAGGTTGCCCAGGTCGCGCGTGAGATCCATGCCGTTGGCGATCGCCACGGCCTGCTTGGCGGCCTGCTTGGCGGCCTTCTCGTCGGCCGGGTCGACGCTGAACACCACGCGCTTGAGCGTGGACGGGGCCGGTTCGGCCTTGCTCTTCATCTGCGTGAAGCGGTAGGTCTCGCCGCGCAGCGCGAGGATCGCCGCACGCACGCTCCACTCGGCGCCGCGCTCGGCCACCGGCAGCTGCGCCAGCGTGAAGGTGACCTGGTGGCCGACCTTGGTTGCCAGCAGCGCGCGCCAGGCGGCACGCGCGGCCTCCTGGTAGGCCTTCTGGCCGAAGCCGTCCTGTTTGCCGAGGCCGACCAGCAGCACGCGGGAGGCGCCGATGCCCTCGACCTCGTGCAGGAACAGCGTCTTGCCGACCTTGCCGTCCATGTCGCCGGCCTTGACCAGGCGCGACACCAGGCCCTTGGCGGCTTCGTCGATGTCGAGCGCGGCGCCGGACAGCGTCTGCGACTCGAACACGCCGACCACCACGCAGTCGGACTTGCCGGTCAGGAACCCCTTGGACGCACCTTTGCTCCAATCAAAGCCTTTTATGCTAAAGTCCATCGCGCTTGTCCTCGGATAAAATCTGGGCTATATGGGTGAAAGCTGCAATTATCCGCTATTTTTCCCATGGCGGCGCGCTGCATCCCTCCCCGCCCTCTTCGCCTCAAACATGATCTTCGAACGCTCCCTCCAGCGCGAGCTTGCGTATACCGCCGGCGCTGTCTTCATGGTGCTGCTCACGATCATGCTGACGTCGATGATGATCCGCATCGTCGGCTACGCAGCGTCCGGTCAGGTCAGCCCGAAGGACGTGCTCGTGCTGATCGGCCTCACCGTGATCGGCTATCTCGCGATGATCCTGGTCGGCACCCTCTTCGTGTCGATCCTGTTCGTGCTCACGCGCTGGTACAAGGACTCCGAAATGGTGATCTGGCTCACCTCGGGCGTGAGCCTGACGCGCCTGATCAAGCCGATCGGCGTGTTCGCCACGCCCATCATCGTGCTGATCGCCTTCTTCGCCTTCGTCGGCTGGCCCTGGTCGAACCAGCAAAGCAAGCTGATCAAGGCGCGCTTCCAGCAGCGCGACGAGGTCTCGCTGCTCGCGCCGGGCCAGTTCCGCGAGTCGCCCTCCACCAACCGCGTGTTCTTCATCGAGAAGATGTCGGCCGACCAGGCCAGCGTGCAGAACGTGTTCGTCACCACCACCGAGCAGGGCAAGGTTAACGTGGTGGTGTCGCAGACCGGCCATACCGAGACCGCCCAGAACGGCGACCGCTTCATCGTGCTCGAGAACGGCCGCCGCTACGACGGCGTGCCCGGCCAGCCGAACTTCAAGATCATGCAGTTCGAGCGCTATGGCGTGAAGATCCAGAGCAAGCAGGTGGTCACCCAGCCGACCACCACCAGCACCCCGACGCTGGACCTGCTGCGGGACCCGACCGACGAGAACCTCGCCGAATTCGCCTGGCGCCTCGGCCTGCCGCTGATCGCGATCAACCTGATGGTTCTCGCGATCCCGCTGGCCTACCAGAACCCGCGGCGCGGCCGCACCGTGAACCTCGTGATGGCCGTGCTGATCTATCTGACGTATTCGAACCTGCTCAACGTGATGCAATCGCAGATCGAGCGCGGCAAGATCCCGTTCGGCGTGGGCCTGGCGGTGCTGCACCTGGTGGTGGCCGGCATCGTCGCCTTCCTGTTCTGGATGCGCGTGCGCAACCGGCCGCTGATCTCGCGCGCCATGTTCCGCCGGGGAGCCTGACCGATGCGGCTCTACGAAAAGTATTTCGCGCGCCAGACCTACCTGACCTTCGTGTTCGTGCTGTTTGCGTTCTCGGGGCTGTTCTTCTTCTTCGACCTGATCAGCGAGCTGAACTCGGTCGGCCACGGCAGCTACAACTTCGGCTACGCGGTGCTGCGCGTCGGCCTGCAGACGCCCTCGCGCTTCTACGAGATCATCCCGGTCGCCACCCTGATCAGCGCCATCTACGTGTTCGCGCAGATGGCCGCCAACTCGGAATTCACCATCTTCCGCGTCTCGGGCCTGGCCACCAACCGGGCGCTGCGCTCGCTGCTGAAGATCGGCGTGCCGCTGGTGATCGTCACCTACCTGATCGGCGAATTCATCGGCCCCTACACCGACCAGCTTTCCGAGCGCGTGCGGCTCGAGGCGCTCGGCTCCTCGGTGTCGTCGAACTTCCAGTCGGGCGTATGGGTCAAGGACACGCTGACGGCGCGCGACAATGGCGAGCCTGTCACGCGCTTCGTCAATGTCGGCACGCTGTCGCCCGATTCGACCATCAGCAACGTGCGGATCTACGAGTTCGACTCGCAGTTCCAGCTGCAGAACGTGCGCATCGCCAAGTCGGGGCGCTACGCGCCGCCGGGCCACTGGCTGCTGACCGACGTCACCGACACCCAGCTCTCGCCGATCGTGCCGGCGCCGAACACGCCCAAGGATGCGCTGAACCCGGTCTATCGCTCCGAGCAGGTGACGATGCCGCAATATTCGCTGCGCTCGGATCTCACGCCGCAGATCCTCTCGGTGCTGCTGGTCTCGCCGGAGCGCATGTCGATCTTCAACCTGTTCCGCTATATCCAGCACTTGCGCGAGAACCAGCAGGACACGCAGCGCTACGACATCGCGCTGTGGCGCAAGCTGCTCTACCCGTTCGCGGTGTTCGTGATGCTGGCGCTGTCGCTGCCGTTCGCGTACCTGCACACGCGCGCCGGCGTGGTCGGCGTGAAGGTGTTCGGCGGCATCATGCTCGGCATGAGCTTCCAGCTCTTCAACACGCTGTTCTCGCATATCGGCACGCTCAATACCTGGCCCGCGCCGCTGACCGCGGCGATACCCGGCCTGATCTATCTCGCGCTCGGCCTGTTCGGGCTCAAGTGGGTCGACCGGCACTGAGCCACTGATCACCACGAAGGGAAGATGAGCAGACACGGGATCATCCTGTTCGGACACGGTTCGCGCGACCCGCGCTGGATGGAGCCGTTCGAGCGGCTGGCCGAGCGCGTACGCGCCAGCCACACCAGCGGCCCGGTCGCGCTGGCCTTTCTCGAACTGATGCCGCCCGAGCTGGAGGACGCGGTGGCCGCCCATGTCATGGCTGGCTGCGCCACCGTCACCATCGTGCCGGTGTTCGTCGGCCAGGGCGGCCATGTGCGGCGCGACCTGCCCGAGATCGTCGAGGCCTGCCGCGCAGCCCATCCCGGCGTGGAGATCCGCTGCGCCACGGCGGTCGGCGAGGACGATTCGGTGCTCGACGCGGTCGCGAAATACTGCCTGCAGCAGGCGCGCGACTGAACCTCGCTCGGGTCGCTCCCGCTCGCTGACGGCGCCGGCCTCGCGCCGGCGTCGTTCATGGTGCCGATGATCGATCTACCGCTCGAATGCGCAACGCCGGCTCGAAGGCCGGCGTTTCATCTCGACTGACTGATTTTCTTCCTGGCGAGCCCCTCGCCGGCAAGCCACTCAGGCCGCGTTGCGAACCTCGCCCTTGCCAGCCGGCTGCCCGGCAGCTTCATCGCCACCCGGCTCCGCCGCCGTGTCGGCGCGCTCCGCGAAGGCCGCACCGATCACCAGCAGGCTCGGCTGCGAGGCATCGAGCCAGGCCTGCGCCTCGCCCGCCGCCATGCGCGCCAGGGTCAGCGCCAGGCTGCGCTCGCGCGGCGTGCTGCAGGCCTCGACGATCGCCACCGGGGTGTCGCCCGCGCGGCCCGCGTCGATCAGCTGCTGCGCGATGCCGGGCGCGCTGTCGCGGCCCATGTAGAAGACCAGCGAATCGGCCCGCACCTGCTCGCGGATCTCGTCGCTGCTGGGCGCGCGGCTCTGGGTGGCGAAGGCCACGCTGCGCGACACGCCGCGCAACGTCAGCGAGCGCTTGAGCGCGGCCGCGCCGGCCAGCGCCGCGGTGATGCCCGGCACCACCTCGTAGTCGATGCCGGCTGCCTCGAGCGCGCGCATCTCCTCGTCGGCACGACCGAACAGCATCGGGTCGCCGCCCTTCAGGCGCACCACCACCGCGTGCTCGCGCGCCGCGTCGATGATCTGCTTGTTGATGAACTGCTGCGCCGTGGAGCGCTGGCCGCAGCGCTTGCCCACCGCGATGCGGCGCGCGTTCGGCGCATGCTCGAGCATCGCCGGCTCGATCAGCGCGTCGTGCAGCACCACTTCGGCCAGGCCCAGCAGGCGCGCGCCGCGCACCGTGATCAGGTCGGCCGCGCCGGGTCCGGCGCCAATCAGATACACCTTGCCCATAAGCTTTTCATTGGTTGAACGCCGCCGGCCGCGACACTGCCGCCGACGGCACCGGACTCACGCCGAGTAGGCGCGAATCATCCCGGCGGCGACCGTATGATGGGTCGCCTCGTCGATCAGCACGAACGCGCCCGTGCCCGTGCCCGGATGCGCATCGTAGGTGTCGCAGACGATCGGCTTCTGCAGCGTCAGCGCCACCCGGCCGATGTCGTTCATCTTCAGATCGTGGCGGTCGACAGCTTGCGACAGCCTATGCACGTCCAGCACCTGCTTGACCGCGCCGATCTTGGTGAACACCGTGTTGGTGGTCTGCTTGAGCAGATACTTGCGTTGCGGGGACAACGGAGTCTCGTCGAACCAGCAGAGATCGGCTTCCAGCTTCCTGGCCGGCTCGATGCGCTGCGCGTTCGGCACGAACACGTCGCCGCGCGAGACGTCGACGTCCTTGGCGAGGCGGATCGTGACGGTCTGCCCCGCGAAGGCGGATTCTACCGCAGCCGTGCCGCCCGGCACGGGCACCACGATCTCGGCCACCGTCGCCGTGCGGCCCGAGGGCAGCACCGCGATCTCGTCGCCCACCTTCACCTCGCCGGCCTCGACGCGGCCCATGTAGCCGCGGAAATCGTCGGCCGAGTTGCCGTCCTGGCGCGCCACCCACTGCACCGGGAAGCGCAGCGCCTCGCCGCTGTCGATCGCCACCGGCAGCGTCTCCAGCACGTCGAGCAGCGGCTCGCCGGCGTACCAGGGCATGCTGTCCGACAGCGTGACGATGTTGTCGCCCTTCAAGGCCGACACCGGCACGAAGCGCACGCCGTCCAGGCCGAGCTGCTGCGCGAGCACGACATAGGCGTCGCGGATCAGGTTGAAGGTCGCTTCCGAATACTCGACCAGGTCCATCTTGTTGATCGCGACGATCACGTGCTGCAGACCGAGCAGCTTGACGATCGCGCTGTGGCGCTTGGTCTGCGGCAGCAACTGCGTGACACCGCCCTCGACCATGACGCGCGTGGCGTCCACCAGGATGATGGCCGCGTGCGCGGTCGAGGCGCCGGTCACCATGTTGCGCGTGTACTGCTCGTGGCCCGGCGTGTCGGCGATGATGAACTTGCGCTTGGCGGTGGCGAAGTAGCGGTAGGCCACGTCGATCGTGATGCCCTGCTCGCGCTCGGCCTCCAGGCCGTCGGTCAGCAGCGCGAGGTCGAGCTCGTCACCGACGGTGCGCTTGTTCTTGGCGCGCGACAGCTCCGACAGCTGGTCCGATAGCACGGCCTTGCTGTCGTACAGCAGGCGGCCGATCAGCGTGCTCTTGCCGTCGTCGACGCTGCCCGCCGTGATGAAGCGCAACACGCCGAGGTCTTCGTGGTTCTCGATGATGCTCATGATGTCTGTGTCCTCGCGTGCTTCAGAAATAACCTTGCTTCTTGCGTTGTTCCATCGCGGCCTCGGAGGTCTGGTCGTCCATCCGCGTGGCGCCGCGCTCGGTGATCTCGGTCACCGCAGTCTCGGCGATGATCTTCTCGACGTCGTCGGCATCGCTTTCCACCGGGCAGGTGCAGGAGATGTCGCCGACCGTGCGGAAGCGCACCTGGGCGGTTTCGCTCACCTCGCCCTCGCGCATCGGCGTGAGCGGCGTGACCGGCACCAGCAGGCCGTTGCGGCGCACGATCTCGCGCTGGTGCGCGTAGTAGATCGAGGGCAGCTCGAGCTGCTCGCGCGCGATGTATTGCCAGATGTCGAGTTCGGTCCAGTTCGAGATCGGGAACACGCGCAGGTGCTCGCCCTGGTGCAGGCGCGCGTTGTAGAGGCTCCAGAGTTCCGGGCGCTGGGCCTTCGGATCCCATTGGCCGAACTCGTCGCGAAACGAGAAGATGCGCTCCTTGGCGCGGGCCTTCTCCTCGTCGCGGCGCGCGCCGCCGATCATCGCCGTGTAGCCGTATTGCGCGATGGTCTCCAGCAGCGTGACGGCCTGCGCGGCATTGCGCGAATCGGTTTCGCGGCGCAGCACCACAGTGCCGCGCGCGATCGACGCCTCGACATGGCCGACCACCAGCTCGGCGCCGATTTCCTTGGCGAGACGGTCGCGGAAGTCGATCACCTCGTCGTAGTTGTGGCCGGTGTCGATGTGCACCAGCGGGAACGGCAGCGAGGTCTGGCGGTTCGGGCCCAGGCCGAAGGCCTTCAGCGCCAGATGCAGCACGACGACCGAATCCTTGCCGCCCGAGAACAACAGGGCCGGCTTGCTGCATTCGGCCACCAGTTCGCGCAGGATGTGGATCGACTCGGCCTCGAGCCAGTCGAGATGGCCCATCCGGCTGGCGGTGCCGGCCGGCGATGCGAAGGCGGATTGTTCGAGCGTCGTGCTCATGAGGTCAGTCCTTACTGGGTTGCTGGCCGCCCGTCGTGGCGGGCGGCGCGATTGCTTTCATGGCTTGGGTCAGGCGCTGACCGGGCGCTGGGGCAGTTCCGACACCGGCGCGACCGTGATGTGCAGGCCGCATTCCTTGCTGTCGCGCGACTCCCACCACCAGCGTCCGGCGCGGCTGTCCTCGCCGGGGCGGATCGCCCGGGTGCAGGGCTCGCAGCCGATGCTCGGGTAGCCGCGTGCATGCAGCGGATTGACCGGCACCTCGAAGGCCTTCAGGTAGGCCCACACCTCGGCCTCGGTCCAGTCCGCGAGCGGGTTGTACTTGGCGATGCCGCGTGCCTCGTCCTGCTCCTGCTCGTGCTCGTGCAGCTCGGCGCGCGTCACCGACTGCTCGCGGCGCTGGCCGGTCACCCAGGCATCCACGTTCGACAGCGCGCGGTTGAGCGGCTCAACCTTGCAGATGTGGCAGCAGGACTTGCGCAGCTCGACGCTTTCGTAGAAGGCGTTCAGGCCGTGCTCGGCGACGTACTGGTCGATCGCGTCCTGCTGCGGGTGGAACTGCTCGATCTCGTAACCGTAGCGCTCGCGCACGCGGTCGATCATGCCGAGCGTCTCGGCGTGCAGGCGGCCCGTGTTCAGCGAGAAGATGCCGATCGCGTGGTCCTTGGAGAGGATCGCGTGGGTCACCAGCATGTCCTCGGCCGCGAGGCTGCTGGCGAACTTCACGCGCGGATGACGCGCCGCGATCGTGGCCAGCAGCGCGTCGAGCAGCTCAACCTTCGCGGCCAGCTCGGGCGTGAGGGCGTCGCTCATGCGCCCACCTGTGCCGAGTCGGCACGGCGGCGGAACAGCGGCACCGCCTCGTCCACCGCGCCCTGGTAGCGTTCCGAGAATTCCGTGAAGGCGTTCAGCGCGTCATGCGGATCGCGATCGGCGCGCACCGAGAAGGCGTCGAAGCCGCAACGCGACATGTAGTTCAGCTGGTCGCGCAGCACGTCGCCGATCGCGCGCAGCTCGCCGGTCCAGCCATGGCGCATGCGCAGCAGGTGCGCCGTGCTGTAGCCGCAGCCGTCGCCGAAGCGCGGGAAATCCACCGCGATCACCGTCAGCTTGTCGAAATCGGCGACCAGCTCGGTCGGTTCGCTGTCCGGCGCGAGCCACACGCCCAGTTCGTCCTTGCCGCGCGCGGCGAGCAGCGCCTCGCGCTCGGCCTGCCAGTAGGCGAACGGCACCAGCAGCTTGCCGGCCGGCAGCGCGTCCACCGGCAGGGCGCCGTCCTCGGCGGCCCGCACCACTTGCCATGCGTCGTCGATCACGGCGCGGTTCTTGATAATCGAAGCCATCTGCTAATTCCTCGTTGCTAAGAGGCCAGTTCAAATTCCCCGTGAGGGGGCTGTTTACTTTCGCGGCGAGCTGTTAACCTTGGGCACCTGAGCAACGGGAACTCAAGGATGGCAGCGCCGATCATTGACGACGCATTGTGGAAACTGATCGAACCATTGCGAC
>JAYFRU010000046.1:0-12054 GCA_040946965.1 Burkholderia sp.
TCCTCATCAAGCAGGTGATGAGATCTATAACGCACGACGGCCGTTTCCGTTGTCATGATTTACGAATTACTCAATAACGGGTGAACTCGGTGTCTTGCGGCAACACATAGGAAATTTCCGAGGCAAGGCTGACGCCGCCCCAGAACTTGCGATCCCCGGTCACGGCAATCGCGCAGAAATCATAGAGGCCATAACACTCTTCATAGACTTGCAAGGACACATGGCGGGCAATCCCGGCCACCAGCAGATACTCGCCTGGCTGCAGGTCCAGCTTGACGCGCGCGCGCAGGAGCCGATGCGCTCCGGCGACAACGGGCCCGAACGACTGGCGCGAATAGAACGAATGCGCTCCGCCGATCAGCGTGCCGACACGATCACGAATGCCGACGCCGAAGTCGACTTCCTCCATGTCCGTGTCGAAACGCACCTTCAAGGTCACGGTGAGCCATTCTCCGACCACGAAATTCTGACGGGTCTCGCCTGCGTCGTCGGCCAGGAATACGTCTTCGATATACGCGGAACCATTGGTCACCGCGTGATCGCGACGCACCGTGATGGCATTCGTTTTCGAGATTGCAACAGCTTGCGCGGATGCGCCGTCGGCCGCGAGATCGGACGCCACCGCCTCGCTGTCCGCGCCAGCGGCATCGGATGCTTCCTTTGCCTCGGTCCGGCTGAGCTTGTAGTAGGCATTGACGGCATCGGCCGTCTTGCCTTCGTAGATCTTGCGACCGCGGTCCAGCACGATGCCGCGCGTGCAGATGCGCTCCACCGCGTGCGTATCGTGCGTGACGAAGAACACCGTGCCGCCGCTCTCCCGGAACTCGTCGAGTTTGCGCATGCAGCGCGCCTGGAAGAACACGTCGCCGACCGACAGGATTTCGTCCACGATCAGGATCTCGGGATCGAGCGAGATCGCGACGGCAAACGCCAGACGCGCATACATCCCGCTGCTGTAGGTCTTGACCGGCTGATCGATGAATTCGCCGATATCCGCGAAGGCGGCAATCTCGTCGTATTTGCGGTCGATGACCGCCCGGTCGAGGCCGAAGATCGACGCATTCAGGAACACGTTCTCGCGACCGCTGAACTCCGGATTGAAGCCCGCGCCCAGCTCCAGCAGTGCCGTGATCTTGCCGTTGATCTCCACGTTGCCGCTGCTCGGCGCCAGTGTCCCGGAGATGGTCTGCAGCAGCGTCGACTTGCCCGAACCGTTGCGGCCGAGCACGCCGATCGTTTCGCCGCGACGCACCTCGAACGACATGTCGCGCAGCGCCCAAAACTCCCGGTAGAGCTGGCGGCGGTTGCGCCAGAGCATCTGCAACAGCCGATCACGCGGGTTCGAGTAGATCTGATAGATCTTGCTGACATTCTCGACACGAATCAGTACCTCAGAGGACATCTGCAAACCCCTTGCGCGAATGTTGGAACCACATCAGTCCTAGCGAGAACACGATGACGCTGGCGATGCTGTAGATGACATAGCCGCTCAGGCTCGGCACGCGACCGTCGATGATCACCGCGCGGGTCTGCTCGACGGCATAGGTCACCGGATTCAGGAATAGGAGGTTGCGCAGCTTATCGGGCAGCGCGCTAGCCGGATAGAACACCGGCGACAGGAAGTTGAAGATCACCGTGATCAAGCCGATCGACTGCACGATGTCGCGAATGAACACGCCGAGCGAGGCCAGGAACCAGCTCACGCCGAGCACGATCAGCGAGAACGGCAGCAGCACGAGCGGCCAGAGCAGCGCCGTGACCGGCAGGCTGCCCTTGACGAACAGCACCCCCAGAAACAGCACGATAGCGCTGACCGCAGCATGGAACAGCGCCGACAGACAGGTCACGACAGGCAGGATCTCGAGCGGGAACACCACCTTCTTCACGAAGTTCGGATTGCCGACGATCAGCGATGGAGCCTTGTTGATGCATTCGGCGAAGATCTGGAATACCAGCATGCCGGCGAACAGCGTCACCGCGAATTCGGCCTTGCCGCCACTACCGCCCGCGCCCCAACGTGCCTTGAACACGAAGCCGAACACGAAGGTGTAGACCGTCAGCATCAGCAACGGATTGAAGAAGGACCAGAGCAGGCCGAGGACCGAACCGCGATAGCGGCCGATCACGTCGCGTTTGGTGAATTGCCAGATCAGCGAGCGTTTCGCGCTCATCAGGCGAAGCGCCTGAATCGGCGATACGGATAATTCCTGCATGATTGTCCACGTAATAAGAGTAATGTGGGTTCGCCCGGAACACCTCACGTCTCGCCGAACTGCCGCTGCTGGCCAGCTCGGCCAGCCGTCAACTAGCCAAGCAAGGAACGGAAATCCGAACGATAGAGCGTGGCCGCGGCCGCGAAGTCCGTCACAGAGTTGCGCAAGTCGTCCTGCCATTCGGGCCTGGCCAGGCCGAAACGCGCATCGAATTTCCAATTGTCGAGCACCGAGTTCTTCGGCCGGGCCGCCGGTGTCGGGAACTGATCGGACGAAACCGACAGAATCCGGTTCGTCTTGATGGTTCCGTCGGGAAACGCGGCGCGGGCGGCTTCGACGATCGACTCGACAAAACCGTGTCGACTGGTGCCCCCGCTCGCGGTCATGTGGTAGAGATCCGAAACGAAGCTTCCCTCGCGCATGCATCCCAGCGATTGGGCGACCGCGTGCGCCGTCAGCGTTGCAATCAGGCGCGCCGAGGTGGGCGTGCCGGTCTGGTCCTCCACGACACTCAGCGTTTCGTGCCGAGCGGCGAGTCGCAGCATCGTCAGGAAGAAATTCTCGGCACGCGTGGCATAGACCCACGCGGTGCGAAAGGTCAGCCAGTCGCCGCCGGCCTCGGCCACCGCGCGCTCGCCGGCCAGCTTGCTGCGGCCGTAGGCATTCAGCGGGCGGGTCGTATCCTGCTCGCCGTAGTTGCCTTGCACGCCGTCGAACACATAATCGGTCGCATAATGAACGAACAGGCCGCCGACTTCGCGTGTCGCGCCGGCCAGCACGCCCGGTGCCTCGCCGTTGATCAGCGTGGCGAGCGACTCCTCGCTTTCCGCCTTGTCGACGGCCGTATACGCGGCTGCGTTGAGCACCACCGTCGGGCGCAATTCAAGCACCAGGGAACGCAGCGACGCCGGCTTCGACAGGTCCGCCAGCTCACGGCCCGCCGCCACCACCTTGCCCAGCGGGGCAAGCGCCCGGACCAGCTCCCAGCCGAGCTGCCCGTTCGCCCCGGTCACCAGGATCGTCACTCGAACACCTCGGCGACGGAAAGCACGGGAGCGTTGGCGTCCTTGCTCGCCAGCACCGGAGCATCGCTCAGCGGCCACTCGATGCCGATCTGCGGGTCGTTCCAGACGATGCTGCGCTCGTGTTCGGGGAACCAGTAATCGGTGGTCTTGTACAGGAATTGCGCGGTTTCCGACAGCACCACGAAACCGTGCGCGAAACCCGGCGGCACCCACACCTGGCGATAATTGTCGGCCGAGAGATGGATGCCAACCCATTTACCGAAGTTCGGCGACGACTTGCGGATATCGACCGCGACATCGAATACCTCACCCTCGACGACGCGCACCAGCTTGCCCTGTGCGTGGCGGATCTGGTAATGCAGGCCGCGCAGTACGCCCCGGGACGACCGCGAGTGATTGTCCTGCACGAATTCGACGCCGGGCGCGACCTGTTCGGCGAATTCGCGGGCGTTGAAACTCTCGAGGAAAAATCCCCGCGCATCGCCGAATACCTTCGGCTCGATAAGCTTGACTTCGGGCAACGCCGTTGCCGTCACTTGGATTGCCATGCGACCTTGTCCGTAAGAAGGTTCTTGAGGTATTGCCCGTAAGCGTTCTTCGACAATGGCTGTGCGAGCTTGAACACCTGCTCGGCATCGATCCAGCGCTTGCGGTAGGCGATTTCCTCAGGACAGGCAACCACCAGCCCCTGGCGCTTCTGCAGGGTCACGATGAAGCTTGCCGCCTCGATCAGGGAATCGTGCGTGCCCGTATCAAGCCAGGCATAACCACGCCCCATGATCTCGACGTTGAGCGCGCCATCGTCGAGATAACGCGAGTTGACGTCGGTGATCTCCAGCTCGCCGCGAGCCGACGGTTTGATGTCCGCCGCGATATCGCAGACCCGGTTGTCGTAGAAATACAGGCCGGTCACCGCGTAGTTCGAACGCGGCTGGGCCGGCTTCTCCTCGATCGACAGCGCACGGAACGACTGGTCAAACTCGACCACGCCATAACGCTCGGGATCCTGCACGTGGTAGGCAAACACGGTCGCGCCCGCTACCTGCGCATCGGCCCACTCGAGCTGCCTGGCCAGATCGTGACCGTAGAAGATGTTATCGCCGAGGATCAGTGCCGACGGATCCTTGCCGACGAACTCGCGACCGATGACGAAGGCCTGCGCGAGACCGTCCGGCGAAGGCTGGACCGCATAGCTGAGGTTCATGCCCCATTGCGAGCCGTCGCCGAGCAGCGCCTCGAAGCGCGGCGTATCCTGCGGCGTCGAAATGATCAGCACGTCCCGGAGGCCGGCGATCATCAGCGTCGACAGCGGATAGTAGATCATCGGCTTGTCGTAGACCGGCAGCAGTTGCTTCGACACCGAGTGCGTGATCGGATACAGGCGCGTGCCGGAACCGCCGGCCAGGATGATGCCCTTGCGTGCCATCGTTTCGCTCCTCATCACGCGCGCTGCGCGTAGTTCATCTCGACCCACTTGCGATACTCGCCCGAAGCCACTTCCTCGGCCCAGACCTGGTGGTCGAGATACCAGCGCACCGTCTTCGCCATGCCCGTTTCGAAGGTCTCGGCCGGCTTCCAGCCCAGCTCGCGCTCGAGCTTGCGCGCATCGATCGCGTAGCGGCGGTCGTGCCCCGGACGATCGGTGACGAAGGCGATCTGCTCGCGGTACGAGGCGCCCGCCTTCGGCTTCAACTCGTCGAGCAGGTCGCACAGCACGTGCACGACATCGAGGTTCTTCTTCTCGTTCCAACCGCCGACGTTATAGGTCTCGCCGGGCACGCCGCGCGCGAGCACCTCGCGGATCGCCGAGCAGTGATCGCCGACGTACAGCCAGTCGCGCACGTTCTGGCCGTCGCCGTAGACAGGCAACGGCTTGCCGGCCAGCACATTGGCGATCATCAGCGGGATCAGCTTCTCGGGGAACTGGTATGGGCCGTAGTTATTCGAGCAATTGGTGGTCAACACCGGCAGCCCGTAGGTATGGAAATAGGCGCGCACCAGGTGGTCGGAGCCAGCCTTGGTCGCCGAGTACGGGCTGTTCGGCGCGTACGGCGTGGTTTCCGAGAACTGCGGATCGGTGGCCGACAAGGAGCCGAACACCTCGTCGGTGGACACGTGCAGGAACCGGAACGCCGTCTTTGCATCGGCGTCGAGCGTGTTCCAGTACGGGCGTGCCGCCTCGAGCATCGTGAAGGTGCCGACCACGTTGGTCTGCACGAAATCGGCAGGACCGTGGATCGAGCGATCCACATGGCTTTCGGCAGCGAAATGCAGGATCGCGCGCGGGCGGTGTTCGGCCAGCAGCGCGTCGATGGCCGCGCGGTCGCAGATGTCGACACGCGCGAAGACGTGATTCGGATTGTCCTGCAGCGACTTCAACGTACCGAGATTGCCCGCGTACGTGAGCTTGTCGACGTTCAGCACCGGCTCGCCGGATTGCGCGAGCCAGTCCAGCACGAAATTGGCGCCGATGAAGCCGGCACCGCCCGTCACCAATATCATTGGATCCCCTTGTCGAAAAACGGAGTCTGATCGAGCCGATCAAGCGGAAACTCGCCGCCGGCCCCTCGGAATGTGCGCCGTGAATCGCATATATCTATTGTTTTCCCGCCATCTGGCGGGCCGGGACGCCACCACCCACAGGGACGCAATTATAAAGCCTGTGCCGGCCCAAAAAACATGCCTCTAACATCTTGCAACAGCTTGACAAATACCGAAAAACCAGGACTTTATGCGAATTTCATGCTAAAAAAATTCTGATATATGGGATATTCACCTCGCATGCCATGGGAACCGAAGTCCTGAATGACTTGTGGTACCGTGCGGTGGAAACTTGCGAAACATCGTTAAATCGCGCCATCACCATCCCGCAATGACACCTGCTTCCGGTCCCGTGCCGATCGCCATCGGCGACCTCCAAGGTTGCCACGCCCCCCTCGTCGAGCTGCTGTCCCGCCTGGCGCCGTCCGACGACACCCCGCTGTGGTTCGCCGGCGACCTCGTCAATCGCGGCCCGGCCTCGCTGGCCACATTGCGCGAGGTGATCGCGCTCGGCGAGCGCCGCGTGGCCGTGCTCGGCAACCACGACCTGCACCTGCTGGCCGCCGCAGCCGGCATCCGCCAGTTGAAGCCGGGCGACACGCTCGGCGAGATCCTCGAAGCGCCCGATGCCGAGGCCCTGCTCGAATGGGTCCGCCAGCGGCCCTTCGCGCATTTCGAGCACAGCAAGCTGATGGTTCACGCGGGCCTGCTGCCGCAATGGGATGTCACGCTCGCCCTCGAACTCGCCGACGAACTGCAGCGCGCGCTGCGCGCGCCCGACTGGCGCGAGACGCTGCGCGGCCTGTACGGCAACGAGCCGAATCAGTGGAGGGAGGGATTGTCGAAGCCGGAGCGGCTGCGCGTGGCCTTCAACGCCTTCACGCGGATCCGCTTCTGCACGCCGGACGGCGCCATGGAGTTTCGTGGCAACGGCGGCCCCGATTCCGCGCCAAAAGGTTATCTGCCCTGGTTCGACGCACCCGGCCGGCGCAGTGCAGACGTGACCGTAGTGTTCGGCCACTGGGCCGCGCTCGGGCTGATGCTGCGCGACAACCTGGTCGCGCTCGACTCGGGCTGCGTCTGGGGCAACCGCCTGTCGGCCGTCGAGCTGAGCGACCATCCGGCCGCGCGACGCGTCACGCAGGTAGCCTGCGAGCGCTGCGGTTCAGGCAAGGACTGAGGAACGCGCAGCGAGGCACGCCGCCTCGCTCTCGTGATTGGAGCACGCGAGGCGGAGGGCACCGATGCCGCTCCGGCCCTCGCGCTGCCGGCTCGGACTTCAGGCGTCGCGACGCGCGACCGGCTCGGCCTCGCCCGTGGCCGCCGTCACCGTGGTCGACACGGCCGCCTCGGTGGTCTCGGTCGATGCGGCGGGCGCGGCAGCCTCGCCGCCGGCCGGCACTTCGTCGATCGCCAACTGCGCGAGCGCCTCGGCGGTCGGCCTGCCGCAGCCGGCCTGCATCTCGGCCAGCGCATCGGCTACCGCAGCACGGGCACACGCCGACAGCCCACGACGATCATCGGCCGCCTCGAGCGGCGCCCCCACGTAAAGATGCGCGACCAGCGGCCGGTCGCGCAGCACGCGATCGAGCGACTTGCCGAGCGACATCTTGCCGGTATAGGCCGGCGCCAGCGACTGCCGGCCCTGCCCGTCCTCGTACATGATGCAGACCGGCTGCACCGGGCTGCCGGCCTCGACGGCGGCCTGGAACAGGTTGGCATGGAAGGGCAGCAGCTCGAGACCATTCGAGGTGGTGCCCTCGGGGAACACGCACATCAGCTCGCCGCCGCGCAGCCGCTCGGCCAGCTCGTGCATGATCCGCTTCGCCTCGCTGCGCTTCTCGCGCTGCAGGAAGATGGTGCCGAGCTTCTCGGCCAGCCAGCCCACCACCGGCCATTGCCGCACCTCGGCCTTCGAGACGAAGGGCGTCGGCCGCCAGGCATTGATCACGTAGATGTCCAGCCAGGACACGTGGTTGCCGATCACCAGGGCCCCCGCGTCGAGCCGCGCCTCGTCGTGATGCACGACCAGGCGCATGCCGCACAGCGCCAGCATCTTCAAGGTCCAGCGACGCGTGAGTTCCTGCCGGCGCGCCGGACTCGCGGCGCCGAACCGCAGGGCGATGGTCGCCATGCCGTGCAGCAGGTGCACGATCAGGCGCAGCTTGCGCAACGCTCTCATGATGCCCGCCCCGCTCAGCGACGCTCGAGGGCGACCTGGTCGGCGACGAGCGTCGCGCGCACCCGGGCCGGCAGCTCGTAGCCGAGGAACGGCGTGTTGTGGCCCTGGCTCTGCAGCGCACGCGGCTCGACCTGCCAGTGCGCGGCCGGATCGAACACCACCAGGTCGGCCACGCCGCCTTCGACGAGGCGCCCGGCCGGCAGCTTCAGCACGTCGGCCGCGCCCGCAGTGATGCGGTTCAGCGCGCGCGCCAGCGGCAGCCCGGCTTCCTGGGCCCACTTGACGGTCAGCGACAGCAGCAGCTCGAGGCCGGTCGCGCCGGGCGTGGCCTCGGCAAAGGGCAGCAGCTTCTCGTCGTCGTCGACGGGGGTGTGGTCGGAACAGATCGCGTCGATCGTGCCGTCCGCGACGGCCGCGCGGATCGCGGCACGGCCGCGCTCGGCGCGCAGCGGCGGATCGAGGCGGAACTGCGCGTCGAAGTAGCCGATATCGAGGTCGATCAGGTGCAGGTGGTTGGCGCTGACGTCGCAGCTGATCGGCAGGCCCTCGGCCTTGGCCTGGCGCACCAGCTCGATGCCGGCCGCCGAGGACAGGCGCGCGATGTGCACGCGCGCGCCGGTCATGCGAACCAGCTCGCACAGCGTATGCAAGGCGATCGTCTCGGCCGAGACCGACACGCCCGACAGCTCCAGCCGCGAGGCCAGCGGCCCGCTGGCCGCGACCCCGCCCTTGGCGAGGAAGGCGTCGACCGGGCGCAGCCAGACCGTGTAGTCGTAGGTGCTCGCGTACTGCAGCGCGCGCAGCAGCACCTGGGTGTCGCGGATCGGCACATTGGCCTGGGTGAAGCCGATGCAGCCCGATTCGGTCAGCTCGACCATCTCGGTGATCACCTCGCCCTTCAGGCCGACCGTCAGGGTGCCGAGCGGATAGACGTGCGCCTGGTGCAGCTTGCTGGCGCGAAACTTCAGCATCTCGACCAGGCCCGGCTCGTCGAGCACCGGGTCGGTATCGGGCTGGCAGACCAGGCTGGTGACGCCGCCGGCCACCGCCGCAGCCATCTCCGATTCGAGCGTGGCCTTGTGCTCGTAGCCGGGCTCGCGCAGCCGCGCGGAGAGATCGACCAGGCCGGGCGCGACGATCAGGCCGCTCGCGTCGATCGTCCTGGCCGCGTGGAAATCGGCCGGTGCCGCGCCGATTGCGACCACCTTGCCGGCGGCGATGAACACGTCGGCCTGTTGTTCGGTGCCGGCGACCGGATCGACCAGCGTGCCGCCCTTGATATGAATCTGCATGTGCTGCCTGCGAATGCGTTGGATGCGTTGAATTCGATGGCCGGCCGGCGTGGCGCGCGAGAGAGGATCGCGGCGCGGCGCCGGGCCGGTCAGTCGCTGGTGCCCACGACGATGCCCATCACGGCCATCCGGACCGCGATGCCGAAGGTGACCTGGTTGAGGATCACCGACTGCGGGCCGTCGGCCACCTACGAGTCGATCTCAACGCCGCGGTTCATCGGCCCCGGGTGCATCACGATCGCGTCGGGCGCGGCCAGCGCGAGACGCTCGGGCGTGAGCCCCAGCTCTTGAAGTACTCCTGCGCCGAGGGCAACAACGCGCCGCTCATGCGCTCGTTCTGCAGGCGCAGCATGATGATCACGTCGAGGCCCTTGAGGCCTTCGTCGAGGTTGTGATAGACCTTCACGCCCATCTGCTCGAGCCCACCCGGCAGCAGCGTGCACGGGCCGATCGCGCGGATCTTGGGCACCCCGAGCGTGGTCAGCGCGTGGATGTCGGAGCGCGCCACGCGCGAGTGCAGGATGTCGCCGACGATCGCCACGCGCAGCTGCGTGAAGTCGCGCTTGTAGTGGCGAATCGTGTACATGTCAAGCAGGCCCTGGGTCGGGTGCGCGTGGCGCCCGTCGCCGGCATTGATCACGTGCACGTGCGGCGCGCAATGCTCGGCGATCAGGTAGGGCGCGCCGCTCGAGGCATGGCGCACCACGAACAGGTCGGCGTGCATCGCCGAGAGGTTGTTGATGGTGTCGAGCAGCGACTCGCCCTTGCTGGTCGAGGAGGCGTTGATGTTGAGGTTCAGCACATCGGCCGACAGGCGCGTGGCGGCGATCTCGAAGGTGGTGCGGGTGCGCATCGAATTCTCGAAGAACAGGTTGGACACCGACTTGCCGCGCAGCAGCGGCACCTTCTTCACCTCGCGGTCCGTCACGCTGACGAACTGCTCCGCAGTATCGAGGATATGCATGACGATCGACTTGGGCAGGCCCTCGATCGACAGCAGATGCTTGAGCTCGCCGTTCTTCGTGAGCTGCGGGTTGCCCTTCAGGAAGCCGGGGCGGAAGCGTTCGGCGGGCGCGGCCGCGGCTTGGGCGCCGCTGCGGCCGGAGGTGTCGGTGGTCATGGTGTACGTGAATCCAAGGTGTTGCCAGGACAGCGTCCGCGCGCGAACACGCGCGGCGGGCGCCGGTTGAGACGCGCTCAGTGGGCGCGCGTCTCGAGTTCGAACGTGAAATGCAGGTCGGCGTCGCGGGCCAGCACCAGGGTCGCCTCGGCCGGCACTGCGAGGGGGCCGCCCACGAAGCGCGCCGCCACCGGTAGCTCGCGCTCGCCGCGATCGGCCAGCGCCGCGAGCTCGACCGCAGCGGGCCGACCGTAGTCGTACAGCTCGTTGAGGGCCGCGCGCACGGTGCGGCCCGTGTACAGCACGTCGTCGACCAGCAGGATGCGGCGGCCTTCCACCTCGAACGGCAGCGAGGTCGGGCTCGCCTGGCTGTGCAGGCCCTTCTTCGCGTAGTCGTCGCGGTGCAGCGCCACGTTGACCACGCCGAAACCCGGCGCCTTCAGGTCGCGCGCCAGGCGTTCGGCCAGCCAGGCGCCGCCGCTGTGGATGCCGGCAATCGCCGGGCCGTCGCTGGCCGCGAAGGCGGCTTCGCCGTAGGCGCCGCAGATCTGGTCGAGCAGCGCGCGGTAGAGCGCTTCGGCGTCAATGGAACTCATGATGGTCGGGCAACTGGTCGAGATAGTGTTGAAGAATCACGCGCGCGGCCTCGGCGTCGATGGCCACATCGGCCTTGGCGCCGCGCGCGCGCAGCCCGGCGCGCGCCTCGACCGACGAATAGCGTTCGTCGATCCAGCTCACGGGAAGGCTGAAGCGGCCGTTCAATTGGTTGCCGAAGCGCTTGGCCTGCTGCGTCATCTCGTGCGGCGTGCCGTCCGGGTGCATCGGCAGCCCGACCACCAGCGCGTCCGGCCGCCATTCGGCGATCAGCGCGCCGACGGCCTCGAAACGATACTCGCGATTCAGGTTGGAGACGATGACGAGCGCGCGCGCGGTGCGCGTCAACGTATTGCCGACGGCCACACCGATGCGTTTCTCGCCATAGTCGAACGCGAGCAGGGTCGCCTCGCGCACGGGGGCACCGCTCATGCGTGACCCGCCTCGCCCGAGAGCATCGTCGAGGACACGCCGAGCAGGCCGAGCGCGGCTTCGAAGCGCTCCTCGGCCGGCGTGTCGAACACCACGCGCGGATCGGCGGCCACCGTCAGCCAGCCGTTCTTGGAGATTTCGTCCTCGAGCTGGCCCGCGCCCCAGCCGGCATGGCCGAGCGTGAGCAGGAAGCGCTTCGGTCCGCTGCCCGAGGCAACCGCCTCCAGCACGTCCTTGGAGGTGGTCATCTCCAGGCCGCCCTCGACGGTCATCGAGGAGCTGTAGCTGCTGCCCTCCACCGGCACGTGCAGCACGAAGCCGCGCTCGGTCTGGACCGGACCGCCGAAGTAGACGGGAATGTGCAGGAGGGGCTCGATCTCGAGCTTCAGGTCGATGCGATTGAACAGCGATTCGAGGTCGATATCGGTCGGACGATTGATGACGAGGCCCAACGCACCACGTTCGCTGTGATCGCAAAGGTAGACCACCGTTCCCGAGAAGGTCGGATCCGACATGCTCGGCATCGCGATCAGGAACTGGTTGGTGAGATTGATGCGATCGGAACTCTTTGACATGGCTTGAATCTCTTCGGGTCCTATTCCCCGCCGCTTGCGGCGTAGACTTTGGGGGATGAGCGAATACATCCACAAGAGTC
>JAYFRU010000047.1:0-12049 GCA_040946965.1 Burkholderia sp.
AATTGTTAACAGGGGCTTCACCCCGGACCGTTGCGCGTAAACGTCACCGTGCCGCGGCTGATTTATGCAACAACGCCAAAGAGATATGCAAACCGTTGCCGTTCTGGACTTCGAAACCACCGGACTTTCCCCCGCCCAGGGCGACCGCGCCACCGAGATCGCCATCGTGTTGCTGCGCGATGGCGAAATCGTCGACCGCTATCAGAGCCTGATGAACGCCGGCCGTCGCATCCCGTCGGACGTGGTCGCCTTGACCGGCATCACGAACGACATGATCGCCTCGGCGGCGCCGGTGGCTGTCGTGATGCGGGAAGCGGCCGCGTTTGTCGGAAATCATCCGGTGGTGGCCCACAACGCCGGTTTCGACAGGCGTTTCTGGCAATCGGAGCTGGGGCTGCTCGGCGTGCCGGCAGCGCACGAGTTCGCCTGCACGCTGCTCGTTGCACGGCGCATCTACCCGCAGGCGCCGAGTCACCGGCTGTCGAGCCTGGTCGAGATGCTGAGCTTGCCGAAAACGGGTCGGGCTCACCGGGCGATGGTCGACGCGGAGATGGCGAGCCATCTGTGGTGCCGCCTGCAAAGCGACATGGCACGGACTTACGGCTTGAGCCGCATCGATCATGCGCTCATGTCGCGACTGCAGAAGACCAGCAAGGCGAAGGTCGCGATGTTCCTGGGTTCGATGGTCGGAGCCTAGGAGGCGGTCGCCGTCACGACGTCGCACAGACAAAACTGCTGGCCCGATTCACGTTCCCCTTGCCCACATAGCGTGGAAACGCCGGATACCGGCACAGCGGGCGCGTGCGCCCATTGGTGGCCGGCACGATATCGGTGGCGAGCAGCGTTTCGGGCGAGACATCGTGCGACACCCATCGATCGAGCGCGCCCAGCAGATCGACCGACGGAATGAACACGCCATTGCCGTGCTGGAAACCCGGCGCCATGTACAGGCGCATGAAACCATCCACACGTTCCTGCCCATGACGCGCGACGAGCGCGTCGTAATACGCGATCGTCTGGTTCGGGCTGATCACCTCGTCGGCCAGCCCCTGCATGGTGATCAGCTTGCCGCCGTGCGCGATGAAGCGCGACAGGTCCGGATTCATCGCGCCGATCGTCTTCGACAGCGAGACGAGCCGCTGCTGGTAGCGGCCCGGGTGCTTGACGTCGAAGTCGAGCCCGTTGAAGCCGGTATCGCGCGTGACGAAGTAGCGGAGATAGGCGTCGCCTTGCGCGAACAGATAGCCGTTGTCATGGAACTGGGGCTGCGCGAGCGGTAGCGGCGAATTCGCGAGCCCGAGCCCGCTCGTCAAGCGCGTGCCCTGGAACACGTTGTAGCCGCGATAGCCGTCGACGTTCCAGGCGAGCGAGTAGGGCAGATGCAGCCCGTCGCGTAGCAATTCGAGCGTGGCGAGCTGCGGCGGCGTCAGGCAGGTGCCGCCGATGCCACCGCCCCGCGCCTCGGTGCCGGGGCTCGCGAGGATCCCCGGCGCCTGCACCGACACGTCGACCGCCGACGCATGCGGCGCCGGACAACGCAACGAATCGATGATTTCCGGCTCCTTCGCGCGGCACGCCTCGACATCGCTGACGATGCCGTCGGCGACGCCATCGAGCGCGTCGCACACCTGCAAGGTGCGCTCGTACACGCGTTCGAGCAAATGCCTCGGCACGAAGCCGCCCGGCCGGCGGTACTCGGCTCGACCGAGCGCAACGCCGATCAGGCGTATGCCGGTGAAGTTCAGCGCGGGCGCATTGGCGATCACGCCGTCGTAGTCGTCGGGGTAGCGCTGGATCACCGTGTAGGCCTCGCGCCCGCCCGTCGAGCCGCCCGCGAAATACATCTTGTCGGGCGCGCGTTCGTAGCCGCGCGTGATCAGCGCGAGCGCCACGTCGTGGACCTTCTTCAGATGCGCGTAGCCGTAGTTCATGACGGCCTCGTCGAGCATGCCGAAGCTGCCTTCGCCCGGGTTGCCGATATGGCCGGAATCGTCGCCGAAGGTGGCGTAACCCTGGGCGAGCGGCGCGACGTCCGGCGAGAACGGCGTCGGGCCGGTGCCGGTCACCACCACGCCGTTATAGCCGCCGCCGCCGAACTGCAGCGCGCGGCGGTTCCAGCGATCCGGCAGGTTCATCTCGAAGCGGATGTCGGGCGTGCCGGCCGTCTTCGCGCGGATCACGCCGGTCAGCCGGCAGTAGTCGCCGTCCTGGTTGCCTCTCGCGGTCGCGCCGATGGTGGCGGCGGTCTGCACCATCGCGCCGTCGGTCGGCAAGCCGATTTCAGTCGGGGGAATCTGCACGCCGGCCAGGTCCAGGCAGTGGCGCGGCTGCCGGGACATGCGTTGCGCGGCCGCCGGGAGACTGGCGGCGAGCAGGACCGAGGCAATGGAGAAGAATGTGAGGATCCTATGTACTGAATGCTGTTTCATTGCCGCTGAGGGGGCTGGATCGGGAGGCGAGCCCGGCGGGGCGTGACGAGGCGCGGTGCCGGGCGGGCGTGTGCGAGTTGTCGGGATGACAGGATCGCAAGGCATTGTTCCCGGAGTATTTCATGACAAAACACGGTGCGCGATCGGTGTTGCCCATAGTTCGGCCGAAGCCGGGGGAGCCTGGATGAGCTGGGTAGCCACGGCGTGCGAGGCTTGGCAGCCGCTCAAATCGCCACCCGCAGCGACCCGACATGACGCCCGCCGTCCCCGGCCGATTCGCCGGGCGTCCCCAGTTGCAGCGCATGGAACAGGAAGCGCTGCAGCGCGGCTGCCGCCGAGCCCGGATCGCCGGCATCCGCATGACTGAACAAACCGAAATCCGCCATCGGCGGTGCCGGCAGGCCGGCCGCCCGCGGGTCGAGCACGCGCATCGACTCGCGGCGCACGTTCCAGTCGAGCAGCACCGCCACGCCCAGCCCGGCCTCCACCGCCGACTGGATCGCCGACAGGCTGGTGCTGGTGCAGATCACGCGCCACGGAATGCCGGCATCGCGCAGGGTCGCGAACAGCTTTTCCTGCCATGGGCAGGTGCCGCCGAAGGCCACGATCGGCAGCGGCTCGCCACGCGCGAATGCGTCGCGCGTGCGCGCGGCGGCCCAGTGCAGCGGATGTTGCCAGGTGGCGAGCGGCTCGGCGCGGATCAGGCTCGGGTCGCCGATCGCGAAGTCGAGCGAGGTGTTGGCCAGGCGCTGCGACAGCACCGGGCTCGCGTCGACCACGATCTCGAGCGCGACGTTGGGGAACGCGGCCGCGAACTGCGAGAGCGCGTGCGGCAGATGGCCGACCGCGATGTCCTCGAGGATGCCGAGCCGCACCGTGCCGGAGATCTCGCCCGCATTGAGCGCGGCACGCGCGGCCAGCCCGATGCCGAGCAGCTCGTGCGCATAGGGCAGCAGCACGCTGCCCGCCGCGGTCGGCTTCACGCCGCGCGGCGAACGTTCCAGCAGGCGCTGGCCGACCTCGTCCTCGAGCCGCCGCAAGGCCATGCTCACGGCGGCCTGGGTGCGCCGCAGCGCGGTGGCCGCGCCGCTCACGCTGCCGGTTTCGACCACCGTCACGAAGGTGCGCAGCAGGGTGCTGTCGAGATCTCGGATCATCAATTTTCCTGATGCGGCCATAAGAATAAGCAGCTTATACCACGCGCCCGAGCCCGGTTAGACTCGCCCGGTCACCTACCTGGAACCCACCATGAGCGATGAATTGAGCGCTGCCCGGGCGGACGGCGGTCCGGCCGCCGAATCGCGCGCTCCTGCGTCGTTCGCGGCCGCTATCGCGCCGCTGTTGGCGGTGGCCTCGATGTGCAGCGTGCAATTGGGCGCCGCGCTGTCGCGGCCGGCGACCATCGAATACGGCACCGTCAGCACCACCTGGCTGCGGCTCTGCTTCGCCGCGCTGGTGCTCGCGGTGGTGGTGCGCCCGCCGCTGCATACCTATTCGCGCCAGCGCTGGATCGCCGCGATCGCGCTGGGCAGCGCGATGGCCGGCATGACGCTGTGCTTCTTCGAGGCGGCGCGCCGCGTGCCGCTCGGGCTCGCGGTCGCGATCAACTTCCTCGGGCCGCTGGCGATCGCGACCTTCCGCGTGCGCAAGCCGGCCCTGCTGCTGTGGCCGGTGCTGGCGCTGGTCGGCGTGCTGCTGCTGCTGGCGCGCCAGGACGGCATGTGGGTGGCGGCGCCAGCCGCGCTGGTGTTCCCGGTCGGCTCGGCGCTCGGCTGGGCCGCCTACATCCTGCTGATGAAGCGCGTGGGCACGCTGTTCGACGGCCTGCAGGGGCTCGCCACCTCGCTGATCGTGGCCGCGCTGGTCACCACGCCGTTCGGGATCGCGCAAAGCGGTGGTCACCTGCCTGCCGCGCAGTTGCTCGACGCGGCCTACCTGGCGATGCTGGTGCCGCTGTTTCCCTACGTGCTGGAGCTGATCGCGCTGCGCAGCATGAGCGCCTCGTCCTTCGGCATCCTGATGAGTGCCGAGCCGGCGATTGCCGCCGCGATCGGTTTCCTGGTGCTCTCGCAGCCCTTGAGCGCGCTGCAGATCGCCGGCACCTTCTGCGTGGTGGCCGCGAGTATCGGCGCGGTCGTACAGAAATAACCGGCTCCGCCGGTCACCATAAAAGCCGACGCAGGACGGCGCGCCAATCGGTGCCGCCCTCCGCAGCCGCGCTGTCTTTCCTCCCATGTCATCGAGTAGCCGAGCCGGATCGCGGGCAGCCGCCCGCGCCGGAAAACCGTCCCCTATGACCTGGAACCTGGAGAGAAAAGATGGCAAACCACGATCGCGCCCGCTTCGAGCAAGTCGCCGAGCAGTCCATCAATCAGCTGTTCGCGGCGTCGCCGGCAACGGCCGCGTTCCACCGCGGCGAGGGTATCGAGCGCGAGTTCTATCGGCGGCACCTGGTCGAAACCGTGCTGCGCATCCGCCTCAACAACGAAGTCGATGCCTTCGCGCTCTACAAGATCGGCTTCAAGGACAACCACCTCGCGCAGATCCTCGCGCAATACCTGGCCGAGGAATACGGCCATGAAGGCCTGTTCCTGCGCGACATCGAGAAGTTCGGCCTGACCGACCAGCAGGTCGACGCGATCCAGCCCTTCCACAGCACCGACAAGCTGATCGGCTACCTGTACCTGAGCATCGGCCGCGACGGCCCGTTGCCGACCATGGTGTGGAACTGGTTCGTCGAATGGTATTCGGACCGCTACAACAAGGTGATCACCGAGGCGGCGGCGCAGGCCTTCGGCCAGGAACTGGTGAAGGGCTCGCTCGGCCATATCCAGTACGACGAGTCGCACGATCACGACGATCTGATGTGGGGCGCGGTGCAGCGCGCGATCGACGGCTGGGGCGGCATCGACAAGGCCGAGGCCTATCTGCGCCACTTCGTCGGCCTGATCGGCGAATACTTCGACGAGCTGCGCGCGGCCACCCAGGCCCAGCCGGAAGCGGTTGCCGCTTGAGGGACGCGCCATGACCGCCATCATCGTGCTGGAACCGGCGTCGTCGGGCGCGGCGCTGGTCGCCGCCGCCGCGCGGCTCGGGATTGCCGCCCACGTGTTTTCCGCCGACCGCGACGAGCGCATCGTGCCGCCCGAACTGCGCGCGGGCGCGGCCTCGTTCACTGCCGTGGATACGAGCTCGCCGGTAGCGGTCGCGGCCGCCGCGCGTGCGGTGGGAGCCGACGCGATCGTCCCGGGCTTCGAATACGTGGTCGGCGTGGCCGCGCAGGCGGCCGAGCGGCTCGGCCTGCCGCACCTGCTGCCGGAAGCGGCGGCGCTCACCCGCGACAAGCATCGCAGCCGGCGGCGGCTGGCCGAGGCCGGGCTGGCGGTGCCGCGCTTCGCTCGGATCGCCGCAGCGCACGAGCTGGAGGCGGCCGCCGAGCGGGTCGGCTTCCCGGCCGTGCTCAAGCCCGTCGACGGCTGCGGCAGCCAGCTGGTGACGCGGGTCGATTCGCTGCCGGCGCTACGCCAAGCCGTCGAGCGTGCCACTCGCGAGGGCGTGGTCGACATGGGCCGAGAAATCGGCCAGGCGCTGCTGCTCGAGCAATATCTCGACGGCCCCGAATACAGCCTGGAGGGGTATGTCGGCCGCCACGGCCCGCGCGTGCTCGCGGTGACGGAGAAGCTGCTCGGGCCCGAGTCGTACTTCGTCGAGATGGGGCACGTGGTCGATGCGCCGCTCGCGCCCGAGGCGCGGGCGACGCTGGTCGCCTATGTCGAGGCCGCAGCGGCGCGCATCGGCCTCACGCTCGGCGTGTTCCACGCGGAGGCGCGCATCACGCGCGACGGCCCGGTGCTGATCGAGATCGCCGCGCGGCTCGGCGGCGATCGCATCTATCGGCTGGTCGAACTCAGCAAGTCGATCTCGCTGCCCGAGATGATGATTCGCGGCCATCTCGGCGAGGCCGATCCCGCGCCCGCCTACGAGGGCCGGCTCGCCACCCAGGTGAGCGGCGTGCGCTTCCTCGCGCTTGACGCGGCGGGGCGTTTCGCGGGCGTGCACGGCGTCGAGCCGGTGCGTGCGCTGCCTGGTTTCGAGGAGATCGAGATCTATCCGCGCCTGGGCGAGCTGGTGCCGCGCCTGACCGATTTCCGCGGCCGCGTCGGGCATGTGCTGTTCACCGCGCCGGATCGGCCGACACTCGATCGGCGCGTGGCCGAGGTCTTGCGCGCGCTCGAATTCGGCCCCGCGCTGACCGACCTCTGAAGGAGACGCCGCCAATGAGCTTGCATCCGCAACCTTCTCCGGGCGCAGCCGCATCGTCGTGCTGAATCGCTGGTCCGACGATTTCGCCGCCTATCACCGCTACATCGACCATGACGCGCACGAGGTGGCCTGTGTCTGCACGCTCGACGGCGCCGCCGCGCTGGCCGCCTCGCGTATCGCGCATCTCGAGCGGCTACCCGACTTTCTCGACGAAGCTGCCTTGCACGAGGCGGTGCGAGCCTGCGGCGCGGCGCTGGGCGGCATCGACCGGCTGGTCGCGCTGTCGGAATTCGACCTGATCGCGGCCGGCCGACTGCGCGAGGCCTTCGAGATTCCCGGTGACCGGCCGACGACGCGCTGCTCGCGTTCGCGTACGACAGTCTGCGCGCGCTCGGCCTCGGCGACGGCGCCTTCCACCTGGAGGTGATCGCGGCGGTGACGGCTTGACCTTCCTGGAGATCGGCGCGCGCGTCGGCGGCGGGGAGATTCCGTTCCTGTTCCGCGATCTCTATGGGATCGATCTCTACGATCTGTGGGTCGCGCAGCAATCAGGCGATGCGGCGCGCTTCGCCGCGTGCGCGGAGGCGGCGCGGGCGGCATCCGCCTCGCCGGTGCGCGGGTGGCTTCCTGATGCTGCCCGAGCCGGTCGGCAGCCGCTTCATCGACGCCGACGAGGTGCCGCCGAGGATCGCGGCGCTCTACCGTGCCGTGCTGCCGAACCGGCATCACGGCTTCGACGGCAAGGGCGGCTACGATGCGATCCTCGCGCGTTTTCGCTATCGCGGGGCGTCGGAGGACGAGATCGGCGCGGCGATCGACGCCACGCTGCGCGAGTTCCGCTATACGCTCGCGGAGCTCAGGACGCCGAGCCGCCCCGGCTGGCCGCGCGGGCAGTTGGTGCTGCCGCAATCAGCGGCGGCAGCCTGAGCGAACTACCCGGCAGCGGGCCCGGCACGCGTTTGTTGCCTCGCGTGCCGGGCCCGTCTTGCATGGTGCGCGGCGCCCCCGTCGAACCACCGGGGAACTGCCGCAGGTTCCTCCCGACAACATCGACGCCCCCGATTCAGGCCATCGATGCCGTCGTGCGACATCACTTGTAGCTGGCGCTCAACTTGGTGAAGTCCAGGCTGCCGTGGCCGGTCGCGTAATCCCAGCCCGCGCCGGCCTTGTAGCCGTGCCCGTTATAACCGTTGTTGCCGGAGGTGACGTCATGCACCAGCGTCGGACTGGCGGGAAGGCTCTGGTAGAAGCCCGGATTGGGGAACCCGATGCTGTTGTCATGAGCCGATTCGACCCGCGCGAAGCCGCCCACGAAGATCGGCGAGGCGAGGCTGGTGCCGCCCACCGGCCCATAACCGGTCTTGCCCTTGTGGACCAGGATCGCGCCGGTCGCGCTGGCCGCGTCGAATGAAACGTCCGGCAACGCACGTTGGGTAACCGACTTGCCCAGCGCGGCGGTTTGCCAGGCCGGCACGGTTTCGTACTGGCTGATGCCGCCGCCGGTCGCCCAGAGCCGCACGGCGTCGTCCACGGCAATGCCGTATTGATTGCGATCCGCAAAGGCCAGGCCTTCGTTCCAGACGGCTTCGCCGGCCCAGGTGGTGGTGTTGGTCGTCGACAGCGTGGTCCCGCCGACCGCGACCACATAAGGCGAACTGGCTGGCGTCGACACGCTGTACTTGCTCAGGTCGACGGTGGAGGACAGGCGCGGCGAGTTGTTCAGCGAGTCGAAGAAATAGTTCGGGTCGTGGCCGACCACGCCGGGCGCGTTGTAGGGCGAATTCGACCACTGATAGACGCCCGCGTCGCCCGACGACACCGAGAAGATCTGCCCTTGTGCCACCGCCTGCTTGAAGGTGCTGTCGAGCGCGGCCAGCGCGCCGCTGCCGCCCGCCGCGGTCTCGTCCGCGCCCAGCGAGACGTTGATGATCTTGGCCTCGCTGTCGCTCACGGCCTTGTCGTAGGCGGCGGCGATGCCAGCATCCGAGGCCAGGTAGGTCGCGCCCGAGCCGTCGTCGATGGTGTTGACTGCGGAGTAGAAGATCAGCTGCTTGACGCCGCCGGAGGTGCCGATGATGCTCTGGCTGTCGAGATCCCATTCGCCCAGCGAATTGTCGTCGATCGGATTGAGGGTGCCCGATCCGCCGGCGACCACCTTGGTATCGACGGAGGCCAGCCCGGCATTCCTGGTGAAGATGTTCAGGTCGGCGATGGCCTGCGAGACGTCGCCCCAGGTGATGATGCCCACCGTGGTCTTGCTTGCCGTCGGCAGGCTGCTGGCGTTGTAGATCTTCGCGAAATCGGTCGGCTGATGAGATACCTGCGAGGCCGCCGCAGCCTGCGGTGCGGCCGCGTTGGCCGAGGCCGGCTGGTTCGCGGGCGGCAGGACGATCTGCGGACGCGGCGTCACCACGTTCTGCAGGCCCAGCACGCTGTCCACGGTGGTGCCCAGCTGGGCCGGGACCAGCGCGGGCGTGTCGTTCGCATACACCGGCTTGCCCAGATAGCTGAAGCGCTTGAGGCTAGCATGGAAGGCGTTCTGCACGTCGCTCGCATTGCCGCTGGCCGTGACCAGCTTGTTGTTCGCCGACACCTCGACATGGCTGAAATCGTTCGCCTTCAGATGCGCGACCACCGCCTGCACCTGCTCGTCGGTGGGCGCGAAGCGCGCCTTGAACTGGGCAGGCGTGAGGTACTTCTGATAATTGGCGCTGCCTGGCTGCTCGATCTCCTTGAGCAGCGCATCGAGTTCGGCTTCGTTGCGATTCTTCAGCGCGACCGCGATATGCAGCGGCTGGCTCAGTTCCAGCGGCGTGACCTGCGTGTTGGGCAGGGCCGGCTTGCCGGTGCTGTTGAGCGCATAGCCGGTGGCGGCGCGGGCTTGCGTGGTGCTGGCGATGCTGGCTGCGGCGGTGCCCGCTGGGGCGCCGGCCGGCAGCAGGAAGGCCTGGGTACGGGTGGCGACCCAGTTGCCGGGATCGGCCGCGTGCGCGGCAGGCAGCGCGAGCACGGCGGCCGCGATGGGCAGCAGCGAAAAGGCGAAACGCTTCAGGGCACGGCGCGGGGCGGACTGATGGCTTGGCATGTTCGACTCCGAACGGAAAGGCAAGGGATGACATCGGCGACACCCGTCGAGGCCCGACGGGCGGTGCTCGCCTGCGGCGAGCAGGGCAAAGTGGACGCGAATCACGGCGACATGTTTCCCTCCCGGCAAAACCAGACCGCTCGGACGTTCGGTGATCAACCGATGCGACCTGGCGGCCCCCTCGTATGCCGCCGCGCCGAGGATGATCGGAGCGGCGACGCCAATGCGGCTGCGCTACCCGGATCGGGCGGGCCGCTCGTCATGCATGCGCTTATGCTGATATTCCGGAGTGCGAATCGTAACCTCGATGCGAACGCATCGAATGAAATGGACGGAAAGCGTTGGTGAGAATTTGAAAGATTGTCGAAGTGATTGGGAAGATAGTGTGGAAAATCCGGCGGGTCAAATCTCCGGGAGTATTTTTTTTAGTGTTTTTTCTCGGATGCTTATACGTGGGAAAACAGGCGTTCTTGTTGCTCCGGATTCGCTAAACGCGTCGAAGAATCGAGATTTCGACGCGGGTCGGAGGAATCGGGCAGGGATCTTTCAAGGAATTGAGCCTGGATAAAATAAATCGATTCGATTTGATGACTGAGCGTTGGCGGTGAATTTCGATTGTTTGTCGTGAGTGGGCGGCGAGGATTCTTTGATTTTTGTTTGATTGGATTTGAAAGGAAATTGTTAATGCAATGATTTCGATGCGATCAATCGGATTGTTGATGATCGATGTTCCGCGCCGCGCGCGGCAGGTAGTGCCCCGGCGTTTTTCCCAGCACCTTCTTGAACATGGTGATGAAGGCATTCACCGATTCGTAGCCGAGCTCCGCCGCCACGCGCTGCACCGACAGCCCGGTCGAGAGCTTCTGGATCGCCACGACGATGTGCAACTGGCGCCGCCAGCGGCCGAAGCTCATGCCGGTCTCGGCCATCACGAGGCGGGCCAGGCTGCGCTCGCTGAGCGCCACCAGCGCGGCCCACTGCGCGCGACCGTGGCGCGATTCGACGGGTCCTTGAGCAGGGCGGTCGCGATCCGGCGCAATTGCCGTTGCGGCGACATCGGCAGATGCAGCTGCTCCAGCGTCATGCCGCCCAGTTGTTCGAGCAGGACAGCGGCCAGGCGGCCCGTCGCGCTGTCTTCTTCGCAGTCGTGAGGGCGCTCGGCAAGATGGGCGATCAGTTCGCGGACCAGCGGCGGGATCGCGAAGGTGCAGCAATGCTGCGGCATGCGCGCCGCGCCCGGCTCGACGAACAGCACGGTGATTTCCCCGTTGGCCGCCACCCGGTTGCTGTGCGCGATGCCGCCTGGAATCCAGACCCCGCAGTGATGCGGCACCACCCACACGCCGCTTTCCACCAGGCAGGTGACGAAGCCACGCCGCGCGATCATCAACTGGCCTCGCCGATGCCGATGAACCGGCAGCTCGATCGCGTTGTCGCGCGCGTCCAGGCGCAGGGCCACGGCGTCGGCCGAATGATGATCCGGGTTGAAGGCCGCCGGAGCGGGGGCGGGACTCGGGTTTCGCAAGGCTCAACCCTGCGAGGGCGCATCTGCGTGGCCGGCGCCCTCGGCCAGCGCCTGGGCGTCGCGCGCGAGCACGGCCGGCAGCCGATCGGCCAGGAATGCGATCCAGGCGCCGAGCTGGGCGCGCGCGGGGTGGGCCAGCTCGATGCTCATTGACGGCATCGTATAGGCGGGCCGCAGGCGTTGCAGCGTGCCCTTTGCGCAGGCCGCCCAGGACGAACGGCGCGGGCAGGATGCCCACGCCCATGCCTTGCTCGACGGCCACTGCCATCGAGGCGGCCACGTTGACGACGAAGGGATGCTGCGCGAAGCGCACCTGCTCGACGCCGTCGGGGCCGCTGAACTGCCAGCCGCTAAACGGCATGCCCGGCGAGCGCAGGTGCAGGCAGATATGGTCCTGCAGCTCGCTCGGCTGCCGCGGCACGCCGTGGGCGGCCAGATAGTCCGGCGAGGCGCAGACGATGCAGGAGATCTCGCCGAGCCGCCGGGAGACGATGCCGTCGCCGGCCGGCACGTCGGAGATGGTGAGGGTGCCGTCGTACATCTCGTTGAGGATGTCCACCGAGCGCTGCGAGAGCGTGAGATCGATGCTGATCTGCGGGAAGGCGCGCATGAATTCCGCGACCAGCGGCATCACGTAGTGCGTGCCGAAACTGGTCATCGAATGAATGCGGGGTCTTCGCGGAAAAGTGTGATGAATTTTCATGATAAAACTGCCTGAGAGCCAGTCTGGAAGGGGGGTTGCGGGAT
>JAYFRU010000048.1:0-11970 GCA_040946965.1 Burkholderia sp.
GCGGTCGCAATGGTTCGATCAGTTTCCACAATGCGTCGTCAATGATCGGCGCTGCCATCCTTGAGTTCCCGTTGCTCAGGCGCCCAAGGTTAACAGCTCGCCGCGAAAGTAAACAGCCCCCTCACGGGGAATTTGAACTGGCCTCTAAGTGCAATCACGCTCTATCGTCGGATACGGCCTTACCCGGCATCGATTACCCACCCTCATGATAACCACTCGTTTTGCTATGCGGCGCGCTGCAAAAGCGCTCGTCGTCGCCGGAATCGTCGCCTCGCAGATCGGCCTCGCGCAGGCCCAGGTGACGCTCAATTTCGTCAATGCCGACATCGACCAGGTCGCGAAGGCCATCGGTGCGGCGACGGGCAAAACCATCATTGTCGACCCGCGCGTGAAGGGCCAGCTCAACCTGGTATCCGAGAAGTCGGTGCCCGAGGACCAGGCGCTCAAGACGCTGCAATCGGCGCTGCGCATGCAGGGTTTCTCGCTGCTGCAGGACCACGGCGTCCTGAAGGTGGTGCCCGAGGCCGATGCCAAGCTGCAGGGCGTGCCGACCTACATCGGCAACACCCCGCGCGCCAACGGCGACCAGATCGTCACCCAGGTGTTCGAGCTGCACAACGAATCGGCCAACAACCTGCTGCCGGTGCTGCGTCCGCTGATCTCGCCGAACAACACCGTCGCCGCCTACCCCGCCAACAACACGCTGGTGGTCACCGATTACGCCGACAACGTGCGTCGCATCGCGCAGATCATCGCCGGCGTGGACAACGCGGCCGGTACCCAGGTGGTGGTGGTGCCACTCAGGAACGCCAACGCGATCGACATCGCCAGTCAGCTCGGCAAGCTGCTCGATCCGGGCTCGATCGGTAATACCGACGCGACGCTGAAGGTCAACGTATCGGCCGACCCGCGCACCAACTCGATCCTGCTGCGTGCCTCGAACGCCTCGCACCTGGCCTCGGCGCGGCGCCTGCTGGCGCAGCTCGACGCGCCCAGCGGCGTGCCCGGCAACATGCACGTGGTGCGGCTGCGCAACGCCGACGCCTCGAAGCTGGCCAAGACGCTGCGCGGCATGCTCGGCAAGGGCGACAGCGGCGGCTCGGCCTCCTCGAACGACGCGAACTCGTTCAACCAGGGCGGCAGCTCCGGCGGCGGCAGCAACTTCTCGACCGGCACCGCGCCCCTGCCTTCCGGCTCGTCCTCGCTGTCCTCCTCGTCGGGCTCGAGCTCGGGCAGCGGCGGTTACGGCAGCGGCGGCAAGAGCGACGATTTCTCCAGCAACAAGAACGGCAACGACGACAACCAGCCGGGCGGCATGATCCAGGCCGATTCGGCCACCAACTCGCTGATCATCACCGCCTCGGACCCGGTTTATCGCAATCTGCGCGCCGTGATCGACCAGCTCGACGAGCGTCGTGCGCAGGTCTATATCGAGGCGTTGATCGTCGAGCTGAATTCGAGCACCTCGGCCAACCTCGGCATCCAGTGGCAGGTGGCGAACAACGCGCTGTATGCGGGCAGTACACTCGGCACGGGCGTGACCAATGCGTCCGGATCCACGCTCGGCAACACCATCACCGGCCTGACCTCGCTTGCGGGAGGCCAGGCAGGATTCGGCGCTGCCGCCAGCAACATCTCCGCCGGCCTCAATATCGGCTGGTTGAAGAACATGTTCGGCATCACCGGTCTGGGTGCCCTGCTGCAGGCCTTCTCTGGCTCGAACGACGCGAACGTGCTGTCGGCACCGAATCTCGTCACGCTCGACAACGAGGAGGCAAAGATCGTGGTCGGCCAGAACGTGCCGATCGCCACCGGCTCGTATTCGAACCTGACCAGCGGTAACGGCAACAGCAACGCGTTCAACACCTTCAACCGTCAGGACGTCGGCCTGACCCTGCACGTCAAGCCTCAGATCACCGAGGGCGGCATCCTGAAGCTGCAGATCTACACCGAGGACTCGGCGGTGCTGTCGACGGGCAGCAGCACGTCCAACACGGTGGGTGTGCCGACCTTCACCAAGCGCTCGATCCAGTCGACCGTGCTCTGCGACAACGGCGAAATCATCGTGCTGGGCGGCCTGATGCAGGACAACTACCAGGTCGGCAACAACAAGGTGCCGCTGCTCGGTGATATTCCCTGGATCGGTCAGCTGTTCCGCTCGGAAGGCAAATCGCGCCAGAAAACCAACCTGATGGTGTTCCTGCGCCCGGTGATCCTCAGCGATCAGGCCACCACCCAGGCCGTCACCGCCAACCGCTACGACTACATCCAGGACGTGCAGGGAGCGTACAAATCCGACAACAACCTGATCCGCGACAAGAACGATCCGGTTGCGCCGCCGATGCCGCTCGGCCCGAGGGAGGGTGGTGCGCCGGCCTCGAATCTGTTCGACCTGACGCGCATGACGCGCACCCCGGGTTACCCGGCCACGCCCGGCAGCGCCCCGGCCAACGTGCCGGCCCCCGCAGTGGCCACGCCGACGCTGAACCCGGCTCCGATGCCGAACCCCGCCGTCACCACCCCGGTGCCCACGCCGGGCCTGACCAACCAGCCGGGAGCGCAGCCGTGAACACCGCCGTCCGTGACGCTGCGGCGGGCGAGGCCGGGCCATCGGCGATCGCGGCGCGCCTGCTGCCCTACGGCTTCGCCAAGGCCGGCCAGATCCTGGTCGCGCAGCAGGACGGCGAGGCGATCGAGGTGTGGATCAGCGATCGCACCACCGATGCCGCGCTGGCCGAGGTCGCCCGCAATTTCGGCGCACTGACCGCGCGCCGGCTGCCGGCCGACGAACTCGCGCAGGCCATCAATACCGCCTACTCGCGCCAGGACGGCAGCGCGGCGCAGGTGGTCGGCGAGGTGGAAGGCGAGGTAGACCTGTCGCGGCTGATGCAGGACATCCCCGAGGTGGAGGACCTGCTGGAGTCGGAGGACGACGCGCCGATCATCCGCATGATCAACGCCCTGCTCACCCAGGCCGCGCGCGAACAGGCTTCCGACATCCACATCGAGCCCTTCGAGAACGCCTCGGTGGTGCGTTTCCGCGTCGACGGCACGTTGCGCGATGTGGTGCGGCCCAAGAAGGCCCTGCACGGGGCGCTGATCTCGCGGATCAAGATCATGGCGCAGCTCGACATCGCCGAGAAACGCCTGCCGCAGGATGGCCGGATCACGCTGCGCGTGGGCGGCCGCCCGGTGGACGTGCGGGTATCGACGCTGCCCACCGGCCACGGCGAGCGCGCGGTGCTGCGTCTGCTGGAAAAGGACGCGCAGCGCCTGAACCTCGAGGCGCTCGGCATGGGCCGCGACACGATAGTGCAGTTCGACAAGTTGATCGGCCGCCCGCACGGCATCGTGCTGGTCACCGGCCCGACCGGCTCGGGCAAGACCACCACGCTGTACGCGGCGATGTCGCGGCTCGAGACGGCCACCACCAACATCATGACGGTCGAGGATCCGATCGAATACGACCTGTCCGGCATCGGCCAGACCCAGGTGAACGAACGGATCGGCATGAGTTTCGCGCGCGCGCTGCGCTCGATCCTGCGCCAGGATCCGGACGTGATCATGATCGGCGAAATCCGCGATCTCGAAACCGCGCAGATCGCCGTGCAGGCCTCGCTGACGGGCCACCTGGTGCTGGCTACGCTGCACACCAACGACGCGGCCTCGGCCGTCACGCGTCTGACCGACATGGGCGTGGAGCCCTATCTGCTGGCCTCCTCGCTGCTCGGCGTGCTGGCGCAGCGGCTGGTGCGCCAGCTCTGTCCGCATTGCAAGGAACCGCGCGAGGAAGAAGGCCGCGTGATCTACCACCCGGTGGGCTGCGAGAAGTGCGGCCACTCGGGCTACACGGGCCGGCGCGGCGTCTACGAACTGCTGGTGCTCGACGATGCGATCCGCTCGCTGGTCCACCGCAACGCGCCCGATTCGGAAATCCTCGCCTCGGGCCGCTCGAACGGCATGCGCACGCTGCGCGACGACGCCGAGCGCTGGCTCGCGCAGGGCAATACCTCGCTCGAGGAAGTGCTGCGCGTGACGGGAGGCGCATAGCGCGATGCCGGCATTCCGTTTCGAAGCAATCGATTCCGGCGGCCGCCCCCAGAAGGGCGTGATCGAGGCCGACAGCGCGCGTGCCGCGCGCGGCCAGCTGCGCGGCCAGGGCCTCACGCCGCTGGTGGTCGAGCCGGCCGCGAGCCGCTCGCGCGGCCAGCGCAAGCAGCGCCTGGCGATCGGCCGCAAGCTCTCGCAGCGCGAGCAGGCCATCCTCACGCGCCAGCTCGCCAGCCTGCTGACCGCCGGGCTGCCGCTGGGCGAATCGCTGGCGGTGCTCACCGAGCAGGCCGAGCGCGACTACATCCGCGAGCTGATGGCGGCGATCCGCGCCGAGGTGCTGGGCGGCCATTCGCTGGCCAGCGCGCTGGCCGAGCATCCGCGAGATTTCCCCGAGATCTACCGCGCGCTGGTTTCCGCCGGCGAACACACCGGCAAGCTCGGCATCGTGCTGTCGCGCCTGGCCGACTACATCGAGCAGCGCAACGCGCTCAAGCAAAAGATCGTGCTCGCCTTCACCTATCCGGGCATCGTCACGCTGATCGCGTTCGGCATCGTCACCTTCCTGCTCAGCTACGTGGTGCCGCAGGTAGTGAACGTGTTCGCCAGCACCAAGCAGCAGCTGCCCTTCCTGACCATCGTGATGATGGCGCTGTCGGACTTCGTGCGGCACTGGTGGTGGGCGATGCTGATCGGCGTGGTGGTGCTGGCCTGGATCGTCAAGGCCACGCTCTCGCGCGCCGGCCCGCGGCTGGCCTTCGACCGCTGGCTGCTGGGCGCGCCGCTGGTCGGCAAGCTGGTGCGCGGCTACAACACGGTGCGCTTCGCCAGCACGCTGGCGATCCTGACTGCGGCCGGCGTGCCGATCCTGCGCGCGCTGCAGGCGGCCGGTGAAACGCTCTCGAACCGCGCCATGAGCGGCAATATCGACGATGCGATCGTGCGCGTGCGCGAGGGCACCTCGCTGTCGCGCGCGCTCAACCACTTGAAGACCTTCCCGCCGGTGCTGGTGCACCTGATCCGTTCGGGCGAGGCCACCGGCGACGTGACCACCATGCTTGACCGCGCGGCCGAGGGTGAGGCCCGCGAACTCGAGCGCCGTACCATGTTCATGACCAGTCTGCTCGAGCCGCTGCTGATCCTGGCGATGGGCGGCATCGTGCTGGTGATCGTGCTGGCGGTGATGCTGCCGATCATCGAGCTGAACAACATGGTGCAGTAAGGGATGCAAAGCAAAACGGGTCGCGATCGCGACCCATTGCCGGAATGAACGTCGAGGATGGACGTTATATGGGAAGGAACGGCTCAGCGCACGTAGATGGCGGGGCCGGGCGTGTTGGCAGGCAGGAAGATCTCGGCATGCGCGCCGTTGCGGTCGATCACGATCGAGCGGGTGCGGACCTCGGCGAGCTTGGTGCCCTGGGAGATGTCGCCGCCCAGCGTGATGGTGCGGGCCGGATCCCCGCCGATGCCGACGATCGCTGCGGCGCCCTGGCGCAGCGAGAGGATGCCGAACAGGTGGATGTCCTCCACGGGGTTGTGCGTGAGCTGCCCGCCGAAGAGCACGGCAGCGTCCTCCGTGCGCAAGGGAGCGCGCGCGGCGGCGGCAGGTAGCGGGGCCTGATGCGCCGAGAGCGTGATGGCCCAGTAGGTGGCCGTCGCGCACAAGGCCGCGAAGAGGGCGAGGGAGAGGATCCGGATCGAGAGCGCGTTCATGCGAGCTATTGTACGGATGAATATGAAATTTGCGTTGAGTGAAAGCCCGCAGCAGAGGCCGCCTTACAATGCGGCTTCGCGGCGCGGGCGACGTGCCCCGCAGGTGCCATTCAATGTTGACTGCTGTTTTTGAAAGAGAGGTTTCACTCATGCAAACGTGGATCAATCGCCGCCCGCTGGCCGGACGTCGCCAACGCGGCTTCACGCTGATCGAAATCATGGTCGTGATCGCGATTCTCGGCATCCTGGCCGCGCTGATCGTGCCGAAGATTATGAGCCGCCCGGACGAGGCGCGCCGCGTGGCCGCCAAGCAGGACATCGGCACCGTCATGCAGGCGCTCAAGCTCTACCGTCTCGACAACGGCCGTTATCCGACCCAGGAGCAGGGCCTGCAATCGCTGATCGCCAAGCCCACCACCGATCCGGTGCCGAACAACTGGAAGGACGGCGGCTACCTCGAGCGCCTGCCGAACGATCCCTGGGACAACCCGTACAAGTACCTGAACCCGGGCGTGCACGGCGAGATCGACGTGTTCAGCTACGGCGCCGACGCCAAGGAAGGCAGCGAGAACAACGACGCCGACATCGGTTCCTGGCAGTAAGCCCGGCGCATCGGATCGCACCGCCCGTCCCTCCCCTCTTGGTCAGTTTCGTTTGACATGCGAACCACCGGCACGACCTCGCTGCGTTTCCCGCCTCGGCGGATGCGTGGCTTCACGTTGCTCGAGATGCTCGTCGTGCTCGTGATCGCGGGGATCCTCGTGTCGGCGGCCACGCTGACCATGCACCGCAATCCGCGCACCGACCTGCGCGAGGAAGCGCAGCGCGTGGCCCTGCTGCTCGAGAGCGCGGGCGACGAGGCGCAGGTACGCGCGCGGCCGATCGCCTGGCAGCCGACCGACAACGGCTTTCGCTTCGACGTGCGAAGCGAGGACGGCTGGCGGCCGCTGCGCGACGACCTGTTCCGGCCGCGCAACTGGGATGGCGGCGTGACCGGCGCGACCATCGACTATCCCGGCTCCGACACGGAAGTGCATCGCATCGTGTTCGGCACCGAGCCGGTCGATATCCCGGTGCGCATCACGCTCTATTCCGCAGTCGGCAGCGCGACGATCGTCGGCACCGGCAACGGCCGCTACGAGGTGCGCTGATCATGTCCACCTCGTTCCGTCCTTCGCGCGGCTTCACCATGATCGAGGTGCTGATCACGCTGGCGATCATCGCGGTGGCGCTGGCCGCCTCGATCCGCGCGGTCGGCACGCTGGCCAGCAACTCCGGCGCGCTCAACGATCGCCTGCTGGCGAGCTGGAGTGCCGACAACGTGCTCGGCCAGTTGCGCCTGGCGCATGCCTGGCCCGAGGTCGGCGAGGAAGAGTTCGACTGCTCGCAGGGCAACCTCGCGCTGACCTGCACGGAGAAGGTGAGAACCACGCCGAATCCGGTGTTCCGACGCGTCGAGATCTCGGTACGCAAGACAGGCGAGGCCAGCGTGCTCGCGCAGATGGTCACGGTGGTCGCCAATGAAACCAATCGCTCGCTCTGAGCGCCGCCGATCCGGCGGCCCGCGCGATTCGCACGATTCGCGCGGCTTCACGCTGATCGAGATGCTGATCGCCATCACCATCCTGGCCGTGCTCGCGCTGCTGTCCTGGCGCGGGCTCGACCAGGTGATCCGCGGGCGCGATCGCGTCGAGGCGGTGATGGGGGACGAGCGCACCTTCGCGCAGATGTTCGACCAGATGCGCATCGACGCGCGCCGCGCTGTCAGCGACGACGAGGCCGGCCAGCCGCCGGTGCGCGTGGTCGGCAACACGCTGCAGATCGTGCGCCGCTTCGATACCCCGGGCGGGCCGCCGCGCATCCAGATCGTGCGCTACCTGATCAGCTCCGGGCGCGTGGTGCGCTATGCCTCGCCGCCGATCTCCGACGCGCGCGTGCTGCGCAGCCTGCTGGCCGACAGCGGCGTGGACGGCTGGAGCTCGGTGCCGCTGATGCGCGGCGTGGGCGCGATCACGGCGCGCGTCTACGTGCCCAAGGTCGGCTGGACCATCAACATGCCGACCGCCGACGACGCGCTCGCCAAGAACAACGACGCGCTCAAGCAACCGATCGTCGGCAACGGGCCGCCCGAGCGCTCGGTCACGGGGCTCGAGGTCGGCATCGGCGCGACCTCGCTGCACGTACCGATCAAGCGCGTGTTCCTGGTCGGAGAATGACGATGCGCGCGCCCCGTTCCGCTTCTCCTTCCCGCACCCCGCGCCGTGCCGCGCGAGCGCCGGCATCGCGAGCGCACTCGCGCGGCGTGGCGATCATCAGCGCGCTGCTGGTGGTGGCGCTCACCGCGATCCTGGTGTCCGGCATGCTGTGGCGCCAGCAGGTGCAAATCCGCCGCATCGAGAACCAGCGCCTGCTGATGCAGGCGCAATGGGTGGCGCGCGGCGCGCTCGACTGGACCCGCATGATCCTGCGCTCCGAGGGCGACACGGCCCCCGGCGTGACCTATCTCGGCGGCATCTGGGCGGTGCCGATCGCCAAGACCAAGCTGTCCGACTTCCTCGGCAAGATCGGCGTGACCGATGTCTCGGGCGACGACGACACCTACCTGTCCGGCGATATCGAGGACGCGCAGTCGCGCTTCAACCTGCGCAACCTGGTGTCCTCGCCGGCGCCGGGCGTGCTGCAAATCAATGCCTCCTCGGTCGCCATCTTCAAGCGCCTGCTGGTCTCGCTGTCGATCGATTCGACGCTGGCGGTGCGCGTCGCGAAACAGATGCGCGCCGGCCTGCGCTATTCGGCGACGCGCTTCCAGAACGCCAACCCGCCCGGCACCGGCAACGCGCCGGTGCCGGCGCCGCAGGGCGACAGCACCCTGAATTCCGGCAATCCGGATCCGGGCTTCGACAACGGCGACAGCACCGATGCCAGCTCGGGCACCTCGCCGCTGATCCCGATCAGCGGCGACTCGCTGCTCGACGTGAACGGCGTGACCCCCGAGATCGTCGAGAAGCTGCGGCCCTTCGTGACGATGCTGCCGTCCACCACGCCGGTCAACCTCAATACCGCGCGCGCCGAGGTGATCGCCGCGCTGCTGCCGGGGCTCTCGGTGTCCTCCGAGCAAACGCTGGTGGCGCGCCGCGAGAACGTGTTCTTCCGCAACATCGGTGACGCGCAGCTCGCGCTGCAGGCCACCGGCGTGCCGAACACGCTGCTGGACCCGACCCAGATCGACGTGACGTCCAGTTATTTCATCGTTCACGGTCATATTGAGCACGGGCGCGCGGAAATCGACCGCACCTCGCTCGTGTATCGTGACCCGACCACGCACACCACGCGCGTGGTCCGGGTTTCCGATCAGCTATAACAACGCCATCCGGGAGAGGAGCTCTTGAGCACGTTGATTGTTGTTTTGCCACCGCGCGAACCGGCCGTGCCGCTGGTCGAGTGGCAATGGCCCGAGCTGTCGTTCGCGCTCGTCGACAAGAGCGGCCACCTCCAGCGCGCCGGACGCAGCTCGCTGGTCACCCTGCCGCAAGCCGCCTCCACGGTGCTGGTGGTGGCCGCGCGCGACCTGTTGCTGCTGGCTGCGGCGGTGCCCGCCGTGAAGGGCCCGAAGCTGCGCCAGGCGCTGCCGAACATCGTCGAGGATTACGTGATCCAGGACGCGCAGGCCTGCCATATCGCCGTCGACCCGGTCGCGCTGCCTGGCGGCCGGCGCGTGCTGGCCGTGATCGACCGCGAATGGTTCCGCTTCGCGATCGAGGCCTTCACCACCGCCGGCCATCGCGCGATCCGCGCGGTGCCGGCCACGCGCTGTCTGCCGCAGCCGGCCAGCGCCACGCTCGCGGCCGCCGCCGAGGCGGCCCTGGCCGGCGAGTCGGGCGACGGCATCAGCGAGGCCGCCGTGATCTCGCCCGAGGAGGCGCCGGAGGTGACGAGCGGCGGGGTATCGCGCGCACCGATCGTCGCCGCGATCATGGCGCGCATCGAATCGATGCCGGTGAACGAGGCGCTGTCGATCGCGACCGCGCCGCGCGTCGAACTGGCGATCGCCTGCGGCGCGCTCGGCGAGGGGCTGACCGCGCCGGCCGCCTCGGCCGGATCGACGCTGGCCGCGCTGACCGCCGGTGGGCCGTTCGAGCTGTACCAGCTCGGCCTACCCGGTGTCGAGCCGCAGCTCGCCTCGATCACGCCGCCGGCCGATCCCGACACGATTCCCGGTACCACGCCGCTGCCCTTCGACACCTTCGCGCGCCGCGCGCTCGAGACGCGCTTCAATCTCTGCCAGTTCGATTTCGAGATCGTGCCCTGGCGCTTCGACCGCGCCACGCTCACGCGCCTGAAGCTGCCGGCCGCGCTGGCGGTGATCACGCTGCTGGTGGCGGTGATCGGCATCAACATCCACTGGTGGCGCCTGGCGCGCGAGCGCGACGCGATTTCGGCGCAGATCACCGAAACGCTGCTGACGGCCTTCCCCAAGACCACCACGGTGCTCGCTCCGCCGGCCCAGATGACGCGCCAGATCGACCAGCTGCGGGTGGTCGCGGGCGCGCTCTCTCCCAATGATTTCCTCGCGCTGGCCAGCGGCGTGGCGCGCTCGCTCGGGCCGCTGCCGCCCAACGGCATCGCCTCGCTCGACTATCACGACCGCCGGCTCGACGTCGGCTTCAGGCCCGAGATCAAGGTCGATCCCGACTTCGGCGCGCGCCTGGCGCGCAACGGCCTGTCGGGCAAGATCGACAGCAGCACGGGCAAATGGACCATCCGGAGCGGATCATGAAGTCGGAACTGACCGAAACCCTCACCCAGTTCTGGGACGAACGCAATACGCGCGAGAAGCTGCTGCTCGGCTGGGGCGGCGCCCTGCTGGTGCTGGTGGTGCTGTATTCGCTGCTGTGGTCGCCGGCCGCCGAGAACAGCGAGAAGATCGCCACCTCGCTGCCGGGCATGCGCCTGCAGCTCGCGCAGATGACCGAGCAGGCCAACGAGGCGCGCTCGCTGGCCGCCGCCGCGCAGGGTGTGGCGCCCACCGGCATCGCGCTGCGCGACGCGCTGACCAGCTCGCTGTCCGATCACGGCTTTGCGGCCGCGCGGGTGCAGGTGGTCGGCAACGGCGTGCAGATCCAGCTCAAGAATGCCGCCTTCCCGGCCTGGACGCAGTGGGTCGACGACGTGCGCAAGCAGTTCAAGGTGCAGGTGGGCGAGGCGCATGCCACCGCGCTGAAGGAAGACGGCCAGGTCGACCTGACCGTGGTCATGCAACCCTCGAGCGCGAACAACAAATGAGCTTCAGCATGAAGATGGCTGCCGTTCCGGCGGAGGCCGCACGCCGATGACGGTCTGGATGCGAATTCGCGCGGCGCTGCCCTGGCTGCTGATCGGCGCGCTGGCGAGCCTGGTGGTGATCGTCGCGCTGCTGCCGGCCGCCTGGGGCACGCCGCAGTTCTCGCGCGCCACCGGCGGTCATGTCAACCTGGTCGATCCCGACGGCTCGCTCTGGCACGGCTCGGCCACCCTGCTGCTGGCGCCGGGCAGCGACCGCAGCGCCTCCACCCTGCTGCCGGGCCGCATCGAGTGGCGCACCGCGTTCTGGCCGCTGTTCACCGGCCGCGTGCAGATGCAGATGCGCCAGACCCAGGCCATGCCGGATGCGATCACCGTCAACGCCAGCCTGCGCGGCGCGACCGTCTCGGCCGGTTCGATGGCCGTACCGGTCTCGCTGCTGGTCGGGCTCGGCACGCCCTTCAACACGCTCGACCTGCAAGGCGACGTGCGGATCGGCTGGAGCGACTGGCGGTTGTTCGGCCAGGACGTGTTCGGCCAGCTCACCGTGACCATCAACGACGTCAGCTCGCGGATCTCGATCGTCAAGCCGCTCGGCTCCTATCGCGCGGTCTGGCAGGCGCAGGGCGCGAACTCGACGCTCGAGCTGTCGACGCTGAAGGGGCCGCTGTTCCTGGAGGGACACGGCACCTTCGCGGGCCATGCCTCCTCGTTCACGGGCACCGCGCGCGCCGACGACGCGCAGCGCGAGAACCTGGCGGGCCTGCTGAACCTGCTCGGCCATCCGGTGGGCCAGGGCACGGTGTCGCTGACCTTCTGATTCGATCGGCTGGATCGCCCCGGAGAATCGTAAGCGGTAATTTCAGCACACCGAATGGAGAATCATTTGCAACGGACGGGCGAGCATGGCCGCATCGCGACGGT
>JAYFRU010000049.1:0-11910 GCA_040946965.1 Burkholderia sp.
CCGCCGCGCTACAGCGATACCACGTTTTACACACTCGTGCGCATGCTCTGAGGGCCGTGCCAATGGACCGCTTACGCTTCAGTTGCCGCTGCCGCTGCCGCGTGCCACGCGGCGCGCGCGCACCGCTTCGGCGAGGCCCTCGAGCACCTTGACGCTGTCGTCCCAGCCGATGCAGGCGTCGGTGATGCTCTGGCCGTAGGTCAGCGGGCAGCCCGGCGTCAGGTCCTGGCGGCCGCCCACCAGGTGCGACTCGACCATCACGCCGACGATGCGCTCGTCGCCGGCGGCGAGTTGGCGGCCGATGTCGGCGCACACCGGGATCTGGATCTCGTGCTTCTTCGAGCTGTTGGCGTGGCTCGCGTCGATCATCAGGCGCGCGGCGAGGCCGGCCTTGCCGATATCGGCGCAGGCGACGTTGACGCTTTCGGCGTCGTAGTTCGGCGCCTTGCCGCCGCGCAGGATCACGTGACAGTCCTCATTGCCGGCGGTCGAGACGATCGCCGAGTGGCCGCCCTTGGTGACCGACAGGAAATGGTGCGGCTGAGAGGCGGCCTTGATCGCGTCGACCGCGATCTTGACGTTGCCGTCGGTGCCGTTCTTGAAGCCCACGGGGCAGGACAGGCCCGACGCCAGCTCGCGGTGCACCTGCGATTCGGTGGTGCGCGCGCCGATCGCGCCCCACGAGACTAGGTCGGCGATGTACTGCGGGCTGATCATGTCGAGGAATTCGGTGCCGGCCGGCAGGCCCAGCTCGTTGATCTGTAGCAGCAGCTCGCGCGCGGCGCGCAGGCCCTCGTTGATCTTGAAGCTGTTGTCGAGGTGCGGATCGTTGATGAGACCCTTCCAGCCCACCGTGGTGCGCGGCTTCTCGAAGTAGACGCGCATCACGATCTCGAGATCGTCCCGGTGCTGATGGCGCAGTTCGATCAGCTTTTTCGCGTAGTCGACGGCTGCTGCGGGATCGTGGATCGAGCAGGGACCGACCACCACCACCAGACGATCGTCCATGCCGTGCAGGATCCGGTGCAGCGAGCGGCGCGTCGAGTAGATCAGCTCGGCCACAGCTTCCGAGCAGGGGAATTCGCGGATCAGGTGGGCGGGCGGCGTCAGCTCTTTCAGTTCGCGGATACGGACATCGTCGGTGTTGTGCGGGGGCATGCTTGTTTTCCAGTGTTGCGTCGCCGGTTCGGGCGTGCGTTCGGCCGTTGCGGATATCGGTGTGGTTTGGGCGGCCGGTGGTTCATCGGGAGCCGGACTGCGGAACCAGCGGGACGAAAAAAAATCGCCGGGTTCGCCGGCAGTTTTCTGGGAATTCGGTTTGCGCTTTGCGCGCCATCACTCTTCTCGATCCGCCAACGGTCTGAGATACCAAAAAAAGTAAAAATCAAACTTGGCGGACATGGCGGTACGGATGTGCGTCGTGGAAGTGATTGAAACTTTATACCCGGGTGGCACGCGGATTGCAAGCGGGGACGACGAAAAACGCGGATGATCCGTGCGCCGTCGTGATTTTCTGCGGATAAATTGCGCCGCGCTGCGGAAAATCCGCAAGGCGGCGCAAATTTCCTGCAGATTAGGCCGTGCCGCCGACCGTCATCGAATCGATGCGCAGTGTCGGCTGGCCAACCCCCACCGGCACGCTCTGCCCTTCCTTGCCGCACACGCCGACGTCCGAATCGAGCTTCATGTCGTTGCCGATCATGCTGACGTACTTGAGCGATTCCGGGCCGCTGCCGATCAGCGTGGCGCCCTTGACCGGGTAGGTGATCTTGCCGTTCTCGATCATGTAGGCCTCGGAGGCCGAGAACACGAACTTGCCGTTAGTGATGTCGACCTGGCCGCCGCCGAAATTCACCGCATAGAGGCCGTTCTTGACTGAGGAGATGATTTCCTGCGGATCCTTGTCGCCGTTGAGCATGTAGGTGTTGGTCATGCGCGGCATCGGCAGCGCCGCGTAGGATTCGCGGCGCGCGTTGCCGGTCACCGGCATCTTCATCAAGCGCGCGTTCAGCATGTCCTGGATGTAGCCCTTCAGGATCCCGTCCTCGATCAGCGTGGTGCACTGGGTCGGGTTGCCCTCGTCGTCGATGTTGAGCGAGCCGCGGCGGTTCGGCAGGGTGCCGTCGTCGACCACAGTCACGCCCTTGGCGGCCACCTGCTCGCCGAGCCGGCCGGCAAAGGCTGACGAGCCCTTGCGGTTGAAGTCGCCCTCCAGGCCATGGCCGATCGCCTCGTGCAGCAGCACGCCGGGCCAGCCCGAGCCGAGCACCACCGTCATCGCGCCGGCCGGGGCCGGGCGCGCGTCGAGGTTGACCAGCGCCGCGTGCACCGCGTCGTCGACGTACTTCGAGAGCACATCGTCGCTGAAGTAGGCGTAGTCGAAGCGCCCGCCGCCGCCGCCCGAGCCGATCTCGCAGCGCCCGTTCTGCTCGGCGATCACCGTCACCGAGACGCGCACCAGCGGGCGGATGTCGGCGGCCAGCGCGCCGTCGCTGCGCGCCACCAGCACCACGTCGTATTCGCCGGCCAGGCCCGCCATCACCTGGGTGATGCGCGGGTCGCGGCCGCGCGCCATCTGCTCGATGCTCTCCAGCAGCTTGACCTTGGCGGTCGCGTCGAGCGAGGCGAGCGGATCGGCCGGCAGGTAGAGGTCGCGGCCCGAGACGCCGGTCAGCGAGGAGGCCACCTGGATCTTGCGGCGTCCGCCGCCGGCCGCGGCGATCGCCTTGGTGGCGCTGGCCGCCTGGCGGATCGCCTCGGGCGAGAGGTCGTCCGAATAGGCGAAGGCGGTGCGATCGCCCGCCACGGCGCGCACGCCCACGCCCTGGTCGATGCTGAAGCTGCCCGACTTGACGATCCCTTCCTCCAGGCTCCAGGCCTCGCTGCGAGTGGCCTGGAAGTAGAGATCCGCATAGTCGACGCGATGCGTGAAGATGTCGGCGAGCGTGCGCGTCAGCAGGGATTCGTCGAGCCCGTAGGGCGTGAGCAGGATGTCCTTGGCGAGGGTGAGATTGCGGATGCCGGGTTCGATGATGTTCATGCGGTATCGGGGGTTCGTAACAGGTGTCTCGGGGGAGGTCTCGAATTCGGGGCGCAGGCGGCGTCAGCCGAGCACGCGATGCCGCCAGGCCGGCAGGCTCTGGCGCACCTCGGCGATCCGGGCCGCATCGAGCGCACCGGCTACCACGCCCGCGCCCTCGTCGCGCACGGCGACGATCTCGCCCCACGGATCGATCAGCATGCTGTGGCCCCAGGTACGGCGGCCATTCTTGTGCGTGCCGCCCTGCGCGGCGGCCAGCACGTAACACTGGTTCTCGACGGCCCGCGCGCGCAGCAGCATTTCCCAGTGCGCGCGGCCGGTGGTGTAGGTGAAGGCCGAGGGCACCACCATCAGCGCGCAGTCGCCGAGCCGGCGGTACAGCTCCGGAAAGCGCAGATCGTAGCAGACCGACAGGCCGACCCGGCCGAACGGCGCCTCGAAGGCCTGCACCGCGTCGCCGGGGCGGATGGTGCGCGCCTCGTCGAAGGACTCCTCGCCCTTCTCGAAGTTGAACAGGTGGATCTTATCGTAGCGCGCCGCCTCGCGGCCCTCGGGATCGAACACCAGGGTGGTGTTCAGCACCCGCGAGGGTTCGGGCGCGGCCAGCGGCAGCGTGCCGCCGATCACCCAGACCCCGTGGCGCCGTGCGGCGTCGCCGAGGAAGCGCTGGATCGGGCCGTCCTGGTAGGGCTCGGCGATCGCCAGCTTGTCGGTGTCGCGACGGCCCATGAAGCAGAAATACTCGGGCAGCAGCACCAGCTGCGCGCCGCCGGCCGCAGCCTCGGCGATCAGGCGGCCGGCCTCGTCGAGGTTGCGCACCACGTCGGGCGTGCTGACCATCTGCAGCGCGGCGGCCGTCAACTGCGCCGGGCGATCGGTTCGGTCGGTCATCGGTGAATGTCGCAAATAAATAAGGGTGCGTCCCGCCGCAGGCTCGGGCCGGGCGCGGGCCGCATCAGGGGCGGGCCGCGTCCGCGTCGGCGGGCGTGCGTTCCATCTTACCGCGATCGCCTCCAACCCGCTGAATCCGCAGATGCGCCCAGGAGCCAGTGATCGCGTAGTCGAACGCGAAGGCGTGCGAGAGCGTCTGCGACAGCGCCAGATTGGCGGCCAGCACGCCCAGGCCGAGCAGCGGGTTGATCACCGCCGCGCCGATCGCCGCAGCGCTGGCGCTGACCTTAGGCGCGATATGCGCGTGCAGGTCCTGGGTTTCGTGCGCGAGATCGACCTTGCCCTTCACGGTCACGCGCGCCGGGGCGGTGATCATGTGGAAATCGTCGGTGGTGGCGATGCCGTTGGTGATCTGGCTGGTGCCCTTGATGGTCTCGAAGGGCAGGCCCTTGCCGATCACGTCGCGGAAATCGAGCGTCAGGAAGCGCGCCAGGCCCTGCAGGCTCAGCACGCCGAGCAGCTTGGCCGCGCCCGGGTCGACCTTGAGGATCTGGCCGTGCTCGAGGTCGAGCGAGAGCTGGCCGCCCAGGCTCGGATAGTCGATCGCGGTCGGGCCGCCGCGCCAGCCGACCTTGCCCTCCAGCGTCCCCTTGCCGTTCGCGATGGTGTGCGGCAGCCCGACCCGGTCGAGCAGGGCGCCGGCGTCGTCGATCGCGAGCTTGAAGTCGAACACTGTGCGGCGCGGCGCGTCGTCCTCGTCGGCGCCGCGCGCCAGCGCGCGCTTCGAGGTGCGCCAGTTGGCGGTGGCGGTCAGCTCGGCGGCCGGGTTGGCCAGTTCGAGCTTGTCGAGCTGCCAGACCGGCACGCCGTTTTCCTCGAAGTTGTGCGCATTGACCTGCAGCCGGCCGATGTCGTGGCCGCGCGCCACCACCTGGTCGACCACCAGGTCGATGGCGGGCATGGCGCGGTTGGTCGGCAGGCTCATCGCGCCGCCCACCAGGTCGTGGTCGGCGCTGTCGGGCACCACCAGCTCGGCCAGGCGCGCGTTCAGCACGCCGGCGCCGCCTGGGCCACTGGCCTGGCCCGCGCCGGGGTCGCCGTGGGGCGACCAGGACAGGTAGCCCGATACCTGGTTCGAGGCCACATTGGCTTGCCAGAGGTCGTCGACATGCGAGGCGCCGACGATCACGTTTTCCCAGTTGCGCTTGATCAGCTTGAGCGTGCCGAAGTGCAGCGCGAAGCGTTTGGGTGCGAAGCTCCCCAGGTCGATGCGCGGCGCCTGGGCCGGCGGCGCGGCCGGGGCCGCAGTGGCGGGCGTGGGCGTGGGCGCGGGCGTGCCGCGCAGGGTCTTGGCGAAGGTGATCCAGGCGTCGGCGTCCAGCGCGGTGGCGTCGACGGCTGCCGTCACGCTCTCGCGCGGCAGGTCCGGCATGCGGTTCATGCCGAGCGCGCCGCGCACGGCCCGCACCGGTTCGCCGTGGGTGGCGTCGAGCACGTAGGTGGCGGCCACCGGGCCGAGCTTGAGCTCGGCCTGCTCCAGCGCGCGACCGTTCTCGGGGGGCAGCGGGGCGAGCGTGAAGCCGAACGGCATCGGCGTGCCGGCCGGCTTGGTGAAGGGCGCCGGGAAGTCCAGCGCGAGCCCGGTCAGGTCCGAGGAGGCGGTGATCTCGGGCAGGCCGCCCTTGGCGCCGCGCACCGACAGCCGGTACGGCGCGTCGCCCACCACGCGGTCCAGCAGCGCGGCGGCTGGCCCGTGCAGGTTCAGCCCGCGCGCCGAATCGACGGCGATCCGACCGTCCACATCGAAGGCATAACCGTCGTTACGCCGGAACCGGCCGTTGGCATGCACCGCGCCGCCGAGCAGGCGCGCCGAGAGCCGGTCCAGTTCGGCGCTCTGCTGGGTGAAGCGCCCCGTGCCGCGCAGCTGCGAGAGCGGTGGCAGGCCGTCCGATTCCAGCGTGTCGCCGCCGAATGCGAGCGCGCCTTCCACCAGCGTGTGCGGGTGCTTGACGTGCTGCGGGATGGTCAGCTTCAGCGCCAGCGAGGCCGGCCCCTGCGCGCGCAGCTTCTCGCCGACGTGGCCCGACAGCCCGCCCAGCGCGCTGTGGTTCACGTAGTCGACCAGATCGGCCAGCGGGCCGTGCGCGTGGCCCTCGATCAGCAGGGGCGAATCGGCCGGGTGGCCGAGATCGTCGATGCGCCCGCTGACCCGGCTCAGCTGCACGCCCTCGTAGTGGGCGCGCGGGATGTCGAAGCGCAGCTTGTTGTTGCGCAGCTCGAACACGCCGTCGATGCCGTCCAGCGCCGGCCAGACGCTGAGCGTGCCGTTGGGGAGCTTGCGCGGCGGCTGCGGGGTCGGCTCGAAGCGCCCGCCGGTGAAGGGCGCGACGATGTGGAACACGCCGTCGTTCGGCGCGTATTCGTAGGGGAAGGTCTCGAGCGGCCCCTGGGCGATGATGGTCGCGCCCTTCGAGACCACGCCCGCCCGCAGCGCGTGGCCGAGATATTGGTGCAGGTGCTCGGACATGCTGGTCGGCAGGTAGCGCACGATGCGCGGGATCGCCGCGCGGCCGAAATCGGCCTTCAGGTCGAGCGTGCCGCGACCGTGGCCGGGATTCGAGTAGCCGCCGCTGACGGTGATCTCGGCATCCGGGTTCTCGACGTAGAGCAGCGGCAGCTTGACGTCGACGCGCGGGCGCCGCTCGCCCGGCGCGGCGGCCTCGGCGATGGTCCAGGAGGTCTGCGCGCGCAGGCGGTCGAAGGACAGGCGCGGGTCCTCGAACACGCCGAGCACGGTGACGGCTGCCTTGACGGTGTCGATGCTGGCGCTGCCGCCGCGCTCGGTCGCGTCGACATGGCCCCAGACGTTCTCGAAACCGGGCATCCCGGCGCGCGGATGGCCGCGCGGCGACAGCCCCGGCCCCGGCTCCTGGGCCTCGACGCTGATCCCCTGCAGGTCGCCCGTCAGGCGGTAGCGCACGATCGGCGCAGCATGGGCGGTCTCGTCGCCAGCCAGCTCGGCCTTGCCTGGCGCGGCGCGCTCGGCCTCCATCACGTAGTTCGCGATCAGGCCGCGCGTGTCGACGCGCACCAGCTCGTTGCGAAAGCGCGCCGGCAGCGGCAGGCCGCGGATGAATTCGCCGATGATCCCGAGGTCGACGCGGTCGCCGGCCACCTGGATCAGCTGGCCGTGCCTGGCGTCGGGCACGCGGTAGCGCGCCGTCAGGGTTGCGAAGGACAGCGAGCGCGACAGCGGCGTGCCGTCGTCGAGCGGCGGCTGGCCCAGCTCGGCGTGCAGGTTCGAGAGGTTCAGCGTGTAGTCGTGCCCCGGCTCCAGCGCGAGATCCCAGCCGAAGCTGGCCACCGGGATGTCCAGGCGCGGCTGGGTCGGGCGTACCCGCAGCGCGACCTCGGTGCCGCTCAGGCTGCCGTGCGCGTCGAACAGCTGGCCGTTGCGAAAGCCGATCCAGATGGTGTTGTCGATGCGGCCCGCATAGGCCTTGAGCGGCAGCGGCGCGTAGCGCGCCAGGGTCGGCAGGTCGACCGGGCCGGTCGAGACATAGGCGTCGCCGGTCCAGTTGGCGGGCCGGCCGATCGCGGCCAGCGGCTTGTGGGTGAAGCGTGCGCGGAAGTCGAGCGGGCCGGCCAGCAGGGTGCCGTTGGCGGGCACCTGCAGCGCCAGCCGGTGCACCAGGCCGTCGTTGAGCACGGCCAGGCGGATCCCGGCCAGGGTCAGCTCGGGTGCGTCGCGCTCGCCATCGCGCCAGCGCAGCGTGCCCTCGCGCAGCACGATCGCCTGCTGGCGCAGCAGCCAGGTGCTGAAGGTGTCGTTGCCGCCCTTGTGCATGGTCGGCACGTCCACCCCGGCGATGCTCAGCGTGCCGTCGCGCCGGCGCGCGATCAGCAGGTCCGGCGCGTCCACCACCAGGCTCGAGAGCGTCGGCGAGAGCCGTACAAGCGAGCGCCAGGAAATGGCGGCGGTGGCATACGGAATGGTCAGGACGGTGCCGCCGTCCTTGCTGCGGATGGTCAGGGAGGTGACGTCGACGCCGGGCTGCATGCCGGACCAGTGCGGCGCCAGGCGGCCGATCCGGACTTCGGCGTGGAGCTTGTCGGAAACGAAGGATTCGATGCGGGGCCGCAGCTTGTCGACCTGCGGCAGCAGCGCGTAGCGCAGGCCCAGGTAGCTGCAGGCGGCCACGAAGTAGAGCGTCGCGCCGCCGACCAGGACGACGCGGAACACGCCGCGCAGCACCGGATGATCGTGCTTGGGAGGTCCGGCTTCTTGACTGCTGGCGGCGGATTCCTGACGGTCGGGCATGCGGCGGACGGGCGGCGATGTGGTAGCGTTGCGGACTGACGCTGAAATGTAACACAGGGGTTTGCCGACGCGCCCATTTGGCCAGCTTGCGGACCCGACCGGGGCCGTGGGCACGCAGATGTCTCGCGGAAGCCCGCCTGCCCGCATTGCCCGGTGCCGGACCCGTTCCGGCCGGCAGCGCACCCTGCCTGTCGAGCCGGCCGGGCGCCATGAAGCCCGTCGTGAAGCCCCGCCGCGAGGCAGCGGAGCGCTGCGGCCCGTGACCGCCGGCATTTTCCGCGCGCTCGTCGCGCCCAGACCGCATTCCCATCGCGCCGCCGCCATGACCGACGCCACCTCCCTGAGCAGCACCGTCTATTCCCGTTACCTGGCGCGAGCCGTTGCCGCCCGTCCCGAGCTGGCCGCGCGGATCGCCGCCTGGGCTGCGGGGCCGATCACGCGCGCGGCGCTTGATGCGCGCCTGGCCGAGCTGCTCGGCCAGCCCGAGGGCGCGGTCGCGCCGATCGGCGAGGAAGTGTTGCGCCGCGCCCTGCGGCAGCTGCGCATCGAGGTATTCGGCGCGGTGGCCGAGCGCGACCTGGCCGGCACCGCCGACGTGGCCGAGGTGACGGGCGCCATGACCGATCTGGCCGAGGCCACCATCCAGTGTTCGCTGGCGGTGCTCTCGGCCGAGCTCGAGGCGCTCTACGGCGAGCCGCGCGGGCCCGAGGGCGAGCGCCTGACGCTCGGCGTGGTGGGCATGGGCAAGCTGGGCGGGCGCGAGTTGAACGTTTCCTCCGACATCGACCTGATCTTCGTCTACGAGGACGATGGCGAGACCGCCGGCGGCACGCGCGCGGCGCTGGCCACCCAGGAGTATTTCACGCGCCTGGGCCGGCGCCTGATCGGCGTGCTGTCCGACACCACCGCCGACGGCTATGTGTTCCGCGTCGACATGCGGCTGCGCCCGAACGGCGATTCCGGGCCGCTGGTGTGCAGCCTCGGCATGCTCGAGGAGTATTTCTACGTGCAGGGACGGGAATGGGAGCGTTATGCCTGGATCAAGGGGCGGCTGGTTTCCGAGCCGGCCAGCGATTCGGCGCGGCGCCTGGCCAAGCAGCTCGACGCGATCGTCAAGCCCTTCGTCTACCGGCGCTATCTCGACTTCGGCGTGATCGGCGCGATCCGCTCGCTGCACCGCCAGATCCGCCAGGAGGCGCAGCGTCGCGCCTCGATGCGCCCCGACAAGGCCGACGACATCAAGCTCGGGCGCGGCGGGATCCGCGAGATCGAGTTCAGCGCGCAGGTGTTCCAGTTGATCCGCGGCGGCCAGGATGCCGATTTCCGGGTGCGTCCGACGCTGGCCGTGCTGCGGCATGCGAGTGCGCGCGGCCTGATCGCGGCCGAGGTGGCCGAGCGTTTCGCCGAGGCCTATCGCTTCCTGCGCGTGATCGAGCATCGGCTGCAGTACCGCAACGACGCGCAGACCCGCGCGATGCCGGTCGAGGCCGAGGATCGCGCGGCGCTGGCCGCCTCGCTGGGTTTCGCCGACTATGCCGCGCTGCTCGCCGAGCTGGACCGGCACCGCGGCTTCGTCGAGGCGCAGTTCGACCAGATCTTCTCGAACCGGCTGGCGGGAGACTCCTGCGGCAACGGCAATGGCGACGAGGGCGCGGCGGCCTGGATCTGGAGCGGCGCGCTGGCCGACGACGGCGAGGACGAGGCGCTGGCCGCGCGCCTGGGCGGCCTCGGTTTCGCCGATCCGGGCGCAGTGCTGGCGCGGCTGCGCGGCGTGTGGCGCTCGTCGCGCTACGCAGGCCTGCCCGAAAGCAGCCGGCAGCGCTTCGATCGCGTCGCGCAGCGCGCGCTCGACGCCGCCGCAGGCATCGACGCCGCGCATCGCGACGACACCATCATCCGTTTCTTCGACCTGCTGGAGACGGTCGGGCGGCGCGGCGCCTACCTGGCGCTGCTGACCGAGTACCCGGCCGCGCTCGATCGCGTGCTGTCGGTGCTAGGCGCGACGCGCTGGGGCGGCGGCTACCTGATCCGCCATCCGCAACTGCTCGACGAATTGCTCGACGACGAGGCGATCGCCAGCCCCTTCGACTGGCCTGCCTTCAAGGACGCGCTGCGCGCGCGGCTGGCGGCCGCCGACGGCATGGAGCAGCAGATGGACCTGCTGCGCCACGCGCAGCACGCCGAGGTGTTCCGGATCCTGCTGATCGACCTGGCCGGCAAGCTGTCGGTGGAACACGTCAGCGACCGGCTCTCGGAGCTGGCCGACGCGGTGCTCGACGTCACGCTCGAGGTGGTCTGGTCGCAGCTCGCCAAGCGGCACATCGAGCGGCCGCGTTTCGCGGTGATCGCCTACGGCAAGCTCGGCGGCAAGGAACGCGGCTACGCCTCCGACCTCGACGTGATCTTCCTCTACGACGATCCCGACGAGCGCGCCGCCGACATCTACACCACCTACACCCGCCGGCTGATCACCTGGCTGACCACTGCCACCGGCGCGGGCGCACTGTTCGACCTCGACCTGCGGCTGCGGCCGAACGGCGAGGCGGGCCTGCTGGTCACCGACCTCGACGCGTTCCGCCGCTACCAGCTGCGCGAGGGCGACGGCGCCAACACGGCCTGGGTCTGGGAGCACCAGGCGCTCACGCGGGCCCGCTTCAGCGCCGGCGACGCCGGGATCGGCGCGGCTTTCGAGGCGATTCGCGAGCAGGTGCTGACCACGCCGCGCGAGGGCGAGACGCTGGCGCGCGAGATCGTCGGCATGCGCGACAAGGTGGCGGCGGGCCATCCGAACCATACCGAGCTGTTCGACTTGAAGCACGACCGCGGCGGGATGGTCGACATCGAGTTCATCGTCCAGTACTGGGTGCTGTTGCATGCGGCGCGCGACCCCGAGCTGATCCGCAATACCGGCAATATCGCCCTGCTGCGCGAGGTGGCGCGCTTCGGGCTGATGGACGACACCGAGGCCGAGACGGTCGGCGCGGCCTACCGGCTCTACCGCAAGCGCCAGCACCAGTTGCGACTCGACGGGATGGAGAAGGCGCGCGTGCCGGGCGAGACCGTCGCGGCCGAGCGGGCCGCCGTAGCCGCACTGTGGGAGCGCGTGTTCGGCGGCGTGACGCCGGCCGAGGCGGATTGAGCTCGGCAGGCTGAAGCTCGGCGCCCAGCAGCCGGCGAAGCACGCCGGCCAGGCAGGAAACATCGGCGCGAGGCCCGCTTCGTCTGAGCAACGGGATCCAGTGCCGGTCCGCGCGGCTGCTGGCGGCCGAAAAAGGCCGGTGATACGATGCGGCGACCTTCTCCCGATCCAGAATTCAGGGTCTTCGCGGAGAAAGCTTGTGGCGGATTGTGCGGATCACTTTGAACGCGGCCGCCGCTCGGGCGAGTTGCTCGGATACATCCGCACCGAGGCCGCTGCATCGTCGTCGCGCACTTTGGGCAGGCCGGATCCGGCTTGAGTTCGATTTCGTCGCGTGGCAAGTGCGGCGGCAGCGGCTCTCGCGTGGGCGCTCGACTGGGTGGCACCTTCGACGTCTTGTCTTGCTGCCCTCGGGTTTCTGCCGCACCCTGGCCGGCCGTCAGGTCTTCCAACTGTGCCTCGAGTTTATCGATCTGTCGGGCCAGTTTCTCGGACTTGCTACCGCAGTACATCCGCCTG
>JAYFRU010000050.1:0-11850 GCA_040946965.1 Burkholderia sp.
TCTCGGCAACCATCAAGAATTTACGCACGAACCCGAATTGTTAACAGAGGCCTCGCTGCGACCGTTGCGCGTAAACGTCACCGCGCCAAATCGGATTTATGCAACAACGCCTCTTCGGAAAACAACTCGCATGCGTAACTGAATTCGAAGTCGAGCCCGCCCTGCCCATCCTCCTGCGTGTTCAGCATCAACTCGACCTGCGCCATCGCGGCCGGCAAGGGATGCGGCTCGATGCTCAAGCCCGGCAAGCCCTCCAGCACCCGCCAGTCGCGTCGCTGGTGATTGAACATCGCCTGGAACAAGGGGCTGTTGCTGAGGCTGCGCTCGGGGCGCAGCGCCTCCACCAGCGCATCGAACGGCAAGTCCTGATGCGCCTGCGCACCGACTGTGGCCGTGCGCAGCCGGTCGAGCAGCATGCCGAGCGTCTCGTCGTCGTCGAAGCTCGCGCGCATCACCTGGGTGTTGACGAAGAAGCCGATCAGGCGCTCCGTCCCGACACGGTTCCGGTTCGCCACCAGCACGCCGACACGAATATCGTTCTTGCCCCGTGTAGCGATGCAGCAGCGCCTGGAATGCCGCCAGCAGCAGCATGAAGGGCGTGGCCGACTGCTGCTGCGCGCGCAGCTTCACGGCCTGCGCCAGCTCGGCGGGCAAGCTCACCGCATGGCGGCCCGCCGTGTAGTTGCCATGAGCGCCGCGCAGGCCGTCCATCGGCAGGGCCAGCACCGGATGCGAATCGCCGAGCGCTGCCTTCCAGTAGTCGAGCTGGCGCTCGCGCTCGCCGGCGGCGAGCCAGTCGCGTTGCCAGGCCGCGTAGTCGGCGTACTGGATCGGCAGTTCGGCGAGCGCCTGGGTTTCGCCCAGCCCGCGCGCGCGGTAATGCGTGACCAGTTCATCGAGCAGCACCTGCACCGACCAGCCATCGGAGACGATGTGGTGCATCGACACCGCCAGCAAATGACGACCGGCGCCGTCGCCTCGGTAAAGGGCCGCGCGCAACAGCGGCCCCGCCGCCAGGTCGAAAGGCTCGTCGGCCAGCGAACGGGCCGCCGCTTCGAGCGCGTTGTCGGCCACCGTCTCGGCGCGCCAGTCGAGCAAGATGGCTTCGTCGATGAAGGCCTCGACCTCGCCGGCTTCGTTCGCGACGAAGCGGGTGCACAGCACCGCATGACGCGCCACGATCGCCGCGAAGGCCTCGCGCAGCGACGCCGCATCGACCTCGCCCGTCAGCCACAGGCCGCCCGAGACGTGATACGCACGGCTCGCGGGCGCCAGTTGCCAGAGGAACCACTGGCGCTGCTGCGCGAACGAGGCCGGCGCGGAATCGCCGACAGCTCGGCGGCGGATTCCTGCGCGGCAACGGCCGCCGGAATCGGCGAGATCGCCGGCTGCGCGCTGGCCGACGCCGACGCCGGCTTGCTGGCCGCCGCCGATTTCTCGGCCAGCTCGGCCAGCGTCAGGCGCTGGAACAGTTGCTTCGGCGTGATCGTGATGCCGAGCTTGCGTGCCCGCGCCACCACCTTCAGCCCCAGCAGCGAATCGCCGCCGACCTCGAAGAAATTCCGGCTGCGCCCGATCCGGGCTCGATCGATCTCGATCACCTCGGCCCAGATCGTCGCGATCGCCTGTTCGGTTTCGCCGCGCGGAGCGTCATCGGACCCGGGCGCCGCATCGGCTGCCTCGCCGGCGCCGGCCTCGGCTTGCGCCGGCCCGTTCGCCGCCTGCGCCAGATGATCGCTCAGACGAGCCCGCAGCGCGGCCCGATCGAGCTTGCCATTGGCATTGAGCGGCAGCGCATCGAGCGCGATCGTCTCGGCCGGCACCATGTAATCGGGCAGCGCGGCGAGCGCCGCGCCCCCCACGACAAAGGCCGCCAGCCGCGTGCCGGCCGGCGTCTCATAGGCCAGCACGGCCGCCGCGCGCACGCCATCCAGCTTGGCGAGTCCGTGCTCGACCTCGGCCGGCTCGACGCGATAACTGCGGATCTTGACCTGGTCGTCGGCGCGCCTGCGGTATTCGAGCAGGCCGTCGGCGCCGAGCCGGGCCAGGTGATGGGGAACGTCATATTTCCTAGGGAATGAACGTCATATTTCCCGGACTACCTCAAACGTTCCCGAACAAACACGGACGGCGATTGGAACGGCATTGCAGCCGATGAAACGAGGAAGAACGACGAATCGAAGACGATATTTCTACTTGAGGCAAGGCCCGAACGGGCCGCGTCAGGCTGAAGGCAAACGTCGCGGGGAGACGGTGGTCAACGACGGCACCGCGAAGCGGTTGTCCCCGCCCTCGTGGTGGGGGCAACGTCGTTGTCCACCGGCGGGCGCGGGAAACGCGATGCCAGGCGAAGGAAAATTGAAAAGTTACGCCCGCTCCGGGTTACGTGTGTCCGAGTATCCTACGCTCTCTTCACTACTTCAGGAGGGCGTCGTAGAAGAAAACGGACTGGTTATCACGGGCGAACTTTACAGCAGAATCATGTGGCCGCTCAACGACGTGTTTCGGGCCAGGATGCCAGAAATCGGGGCACTTCCATACGAGGAAAAATTCGAGTCAGAAGCCGATAATGCCATCATGAGGATGCCGGACGATCCCAAAGACGCGTGGTCGAACCTCTCGCCTGGTGCGTGGCGCGTCTTGCTGGAGAGGCATACTCAGATGCTCGTTGTTGCCACGTTAAACGAAGCAGCCGGCAATCCACTTATGCAGTTTCCGCCTGGCGTGGCTCTCTCAGAGGAAGACATGAGAGTTGCCCTAGCGCTGTTCTGGCTTCTTGAAATGAAGCTCCCGTTTCCAGTAGACGATCGATCTCACTACGAATTTCCGCAACGTCCCGAGGCGAAAGGACACTAACCAGCTCGAAGGCACGGCGTTGCATGACTGTATACATCTTAATCTCCTTAGGTGGATGTGGGCGGTAGCCCTGTCGCCAGATCAGGGCTGCGGTTCCAGATAGCGTTCCAGAATCTCGATTACAGACCGTTCAGCTGGATTTGACAGCTTGAAGCCGCTACCTTCTGTCCGAACCGGCAGGAAAGGCCGTGCCGGAATATCGCCCCAAGGAATCGGATGATTGCGGGAATCGTGCCCGAACTGCCCTTTCTTCGCCCCGAAGAACATTGTTGCGGCATACGCGAGGTTGGTCGATAGGCCAGCTTCGTGGGCGTTCGATACCGGCTGGATGCTCTTCGCGAGCGTCCCGGTGACCTGAAGGATTTTCATCGGCCCGGTACGTGCTCTCGCGTAGCGCTTTAGTTCGCGACCGTTCTTGCCGAATTGCCGCCCCCCCGACTGCATGAGCGCGCGCCGGTGCTTCGTGACCTCGCTCAGGTCCGCCCAGTCGTGATCCAGGCCGACGCCTCGACCTTCCTTCTCGAATACCCGTTCCGTTTGACGCAGCAGTTCGGCGGCGATACCCGCCATCGCCGGTGCGGCGTGTCCAGCGCGGTCAGCAAGACGTTGAAGCGTGGCGCGGAGCCGATCCTCGCCGATGATCTCTGTTTTCAGCGTCATGACGACTTGACCTCCGGATACCCGGCCGCCGCGTTGTAATCCCAGCCAGGATCAGGCCGGAACGGACGCTGCATGTCGGGAAGCTTGATCTGGCGGACGGTCATCGGGCGACCATCGGGTAACGTGCGTGGTTCGCCCGAGCGATCGAGCACCGGCACTTCCTGGATGCGACCGGCGGCGCTTTCGACGGGGATATTCTCGCGCTGAACCTCAACACTCGACAGCGGGATCGCTCGGCAGCGGCAGTTCCATCCACACGGCGGGTAAGCGACACTCCATGCCTCATCGTCGTACCGGAACACGCGACCATGCATCGCCGCATGCGCTGGGCGCGTGCGGCTGTCCATCACGGCCGTGTATTGCCAGTACGGGTGCGTATCGACCGCCGCCTTCATGCCGCGATACCGACCGGCCATGTAGGCGGTCTGGACGTTCTGCTGATAGATCAGCTTCAGCCGAGCCGGCGTGCCGTAGGCAACCGGCTGCGTTGTGCCCGGATACATCTTAGTGATTTCGCCCGTCTCCGGGTCGATTGCCTTGCCCCACCACCCCTTGGACTGAAGAATGGGCTGAATTTCCTTGCGGAACGATTCGTACGACTGCCCCTCGGTTACCGCCTTCAGCGTCGCGTCGCGTATGTCGCCGACCACATCGAAACCGGCCGACTGCGCAACCGTGTACGCGCGTGCATGGGCTTCTCGCCAGAGGTCCGTCCAGCCCTCGGACACCACGACGCTTTTCGAGCGCAAGAACGCGACCGCCTGGTCGGGCGGCATCTTGAATGCGGCGAACAGGGTTGCAGCGTCGAGCATCAATAATCTCCGGCTTCGACACGACTGGAATAGCTGGAAAGCATCATTCGGTCAATTCCAGCCACGCCGGCTGAATGCGGTAACCTTGCCGCCTCCAGTAACCGAAGGATTGATAGTGACCGGTATTGTCGTGCCAGAGCGCCGTGATGCCCTTGCACGCTTCCTGCGTGAACCGGAACGTTTCGGGCAGCACACGCCCATTGTGAGTCAACACAAATCCACGCATCACGATACCTCACGTCGAATGGCGTCGATGCCGACCAGCTCGGCGACGAACATCGCCCGCGCGATCGCCTCGATCAGCACCATGTCATCCATATTCGAATAGGCGTTCGACAACGCGCTCAACGCCGACTCGAACCCATCCGCATTCGCGACAGCAGTCAGCGCCGGCCGCGCCAAATCCTGCGCTTGCGCCGACAGCTCCTTCGACAGCATGTCGAGCGCGCTATCGAGGCTGATCTGGATCGGATCGGGATCGGCGACGGTCGGTCGCGTCGAGACTGGCGGCAGACTGGCTGACGTAGCGGCCAGGCTCCTGACTTCCCGCAACGGCTTCACGTCGGCGACATCGATCTTCAGGATCGGCTCGCCATCAACCGGCATCGGAATGCGCGTGCGTTCGTGAACAAACTTGACCGGAATCTGCGCGCCTACGCCGACGAGTTTCGGCACAGCATCCGCAATGGCTGTGATGTCCTCGGCCTCGGCCGTGTCGAACACAAAGCGTGGGCAGCGGCGGATATCCGCGAATCCCTTGTTCAGCGCGAGCAGCGGATAGATCAACTGGTTCGTGAGCGTCGCGGCGAGCAGCTTCGCGTCCGCGTCACGAATGTCAGTACGGACTTCGCCGTGCAGCTTCGCATTGCCGCTGCCGAGTCCCGATGCGTGCGCCTCAGCACTCATCGTCTGGCCGAGAATCGCCTTGCTCGACATGCGATCGCACACATTGATCATCGCGAGGTAGGGTCCGTCCGTGCCCTTGGCCGCTTCCTGGAACTCGATCGCCATCGACTGCGGCATGATGCCGCCCGCGTTGTGGCCCAAGTCGAGAACCGCCCGCATCAGCTGCGCGCGCTCTTCGTCCGTCGCGTTCTTGGGATACTTGCCGATGCGCATCGGCATGCCGTAGATGTCCAGGAATTCGGCCAGATCGCCCAGCGCGTACGTTTTGTACAGGTACGGCCAGACCAGAACGCGCATCAGCGCCTGGCGGGCCGTATAACCCGACATCGCCTTGTGGCGGTGCATGATCCAGCCAAACGGCAGCGGAGGCGCGCCATCCGGCGTCCCGTCGCGCAGGTTGATCTTCATGCGCGTTTCGGTGTCGAGCTGGAACCAGTACTGCGGCCGCCAGTCGTAGTTGCCGAGCACCCATGTGTCACCGACGCGCGTCCATTCCAGCTCGAGCGGTGAGAATCCATTGCCGATCGCATCGAGGCAGTCGAAGATCAGCTCGCCGAGATTCGCCATATCGAGCAGCAGCTCGCGCGCGAAGCCGGTGAGCATCTCTTCCTGTTTCGACGGGTTGCGAGGCGGCTGCACATCCCAGTCGAGCTTCACGAGCGCATTCTTGCGCTTGGTCATCTCGGCATGGATATGCGCATCGCGCTCTTCCATGTCCCGAAACAGCTCGTGCTGCATAATCAGAAAGCCGAATTCCGCTTCCTGGAGAATCGCGTTCACCCGATCGGGCGTCAGGTGCTTGGCCGGGTGCGCGGCGATCTGGTGCGACAGCCACGGCACCTTGGCCGACTGCTGCGTGTCGAGCACGGATCGCTCGATCGGGTTCCCGAACTGATCGACAATGCGTCCCATCACCATGCTCCACGTCCGCCGCGAAGCGGAATTAGGTCATCTTCCGGCGCGCGCATGAAATGTCCGTCATCGCGACTATCAGGCCGTTTCGGCACCGGGTAGTATTCGATCGGGCCGCCGTCCTGGTTGCCGGCGAACCAGGCGAGCGCGATTGCGATCGCCGCGTCGCCGTGGCGCTGAACGCCGCCCGTGCGCGTGCGCGCGCCGTCGCCGAGCTTCGGAATACCCTTGTCGACCACGATCGCGCGCAGGTCGGATTTCACGTCGTCGCTCTTCGGAATGCGGGTCAGCGTGCCGTCCTCGAATGCGGCCTTCATCTTCGGCATGTTCTCCAGATACCACGCATTCGACAACATCACTTGCGAGATGCAGGCCGCGCCGTAGCGCTGCATGGCGACTTCGGCCAGATACTGACCGTTGCCGCGCGCATCGTTCGCGCCATTGCCAAAGCGCGGCAGCCGATCGACGATCCAGAACAGAATCTGCTCCTGTTGCTTGAACGGCACGTTGCGCAATTCGACCAGAAACGGCACTTCCTTGCGCAGCGCGTGATATTCGATTAGCGGTGCGATCACCGACAGGTCGCCCGTGCGCCCAAAGTCCATCCCGTAGCTGCTATGTACGGTCTTCGGCAGTGTCTCGATGATGGGGTCGACGATCGTGTCGAGCCAGTCGCGCGTGAAGGATTCACGTTCGTCATCGGGCAGCTGCTCGAATCCCGGTGGGCAGATGAATTCCAGTACCGGGCACGCGTCCGACTGGCGTGATTCGATCAGCGCGCTCGACAGGTAAGCACCGCCGCTGCTCGTCGGCACGCAATCCAGTTCCTCCGCGTCGTTCGGACGGTAGAACGCGCGGATGCTCTCGCACCATGTCGTCTCGGCCTCGGGAGACCAAACCTTGCCCGTGCGGTCGAACACGCGTCGGGCAAGCCCTTGCGCCACGGCGTCATCGAAGGTGATGCGATGCAGGGAATACGGCTTATGCCCTTCACGAATCGACCTGACAAGTTCATTGAACGGATTGTCGACGCCGTTGTGCGTCGAAATGACGGATACGGAGCCGCCCCAGATCAGGAGCGCCATGGCCGACTTCAGCAGCGCGTCGAGGTTGTCGTGGAACGCCGCTTCGTCGATGATCACGCGGTCTTGCTTACCGCGCAGGTTCGTCGGTCTGGATGACAGCGCCGTGATCCGTGCGCCGCTCGCGAATCGAATCCGGAACGCAAGAATGTCAGTTCGCTCGTCGGCGATCACGACCTCTTCCATGGCTTCAGCCGCACTCTGGTAGTGCTTCGCCCAGAACGCGCAATCGAGGATGAACTCTTCGGCCATGTCCTTGTTGTAGCCGATGTACCACGTGTCCTGGCCCCCTTGGCGGGATGCTTCAAGCGCCGAAAACGCCGCCTCGCCCCACGATAAACCGACGCGGCGCGACTTCTCGCACACGCGAACGGGCGATTTATCGGCCCCCCATTTTTGCTGATAGGGCAAGAGAACCGCCATCACGCCCCCTTGCCGAGAATGCGCTTCTGAATCTGCTCGACGGCATCGTCGGTCAGACCAAGCGAGCGAGCCGCATCGCCGGCTTCCGTTGCAGCATCGGCGAGCGCTTGCTTGCGTGCCTCGGCCTGCCAGCGCTTCTGCATCACGGACGCCTTGCCGAGATCGGCGACCGCGCGCGCCATCTTCGGCAGGTCGACATTCTCGGGATCGACCTCAAGTTCACGCAGAATCCCGAACAGCTTCTCCTGCGTGAGCCGCACAAGCGCATCGTTCACGGCCCCGTCGTCATCAGGTGCCGCCGCAACCACTGCGCGCGCCTGTTCCGTGACGAGCTTCAACGACTTCAGGCGATCCTCGAAAGACCGGCCGTAAGCGTGCACGCTGCTGCGGCCGACGTTCAAACCATAGGGTTTGAGTTCGGCATTCAGCAGTTTCGTCACGCCGGAATAGTCGGAGAAACCCGTGTCGACCAGCAGCCGATCAAGCCACTCCTTCACGGCTGCCGGCAGTTTTTCGACCTTCTTGCGGGGAGGCATGTCACTCTCCCGGCCGCAGTCGCCGCACGCCCGGCACTTGCGCGCGACCGGAGGCGACATCGCCGCCACGTCCCGTCAGACGCACCACGTCGCCGTCCACGCCGATCAGGTCCATTTCCTGCAACCAGGCGATATCCGCGTTCAGTCGATCGGTCGAGACGGCATGTCCAGCGCTCTCGACGAACTGGCGCAGTAGCCCTATGTTCGCCCCAAAGGCCGACGATTCGAGCAGCACGCGCAGGATGACGAGTCGTCGGTCCTGCGCCATCATTTCCGCGTAATTCATGACTTGGAGCCCCCGTTCAGCAAATGCTGCTGGATCAGCATCAGCGTGTTGTTCATCGCATCGGCCTTTCCCGTCAACGCATTGACGCCCTTGACCGCTTCATCGATCCGTTGGTGAATCCGGCCGAGATCGTCATGAGTCGGCACGTGGTGAGCCGCTTCCTCAAGGCGCGCGAGGCGCTCGCCGTGCTCGTCGACCCGACTGTCCACGTTCTTTTCCAGTTCGCCGATCCGGTCGTTCGTGACCTTGTCCTTGTTGCTCAGATAGACGTAGACGCCGACGGCCGCCGTCACGATCGCATCGACGATCTGGAAGATGATGTTGAATTTAGCGAGATCCATCGGTGCGGCCTATCTAGGTTGGCGGGAGCGCGACAGGCGCTCGATGTCGAGCTGGCAGGCGATGCACGTCTGTACGCCAGGCACCGCCGCACGACGGCCTGCTGGGATCGGCTCCCCGCATTCGCAGCACGTGGTCGCGCTTTCGGCCCCATGTGTACCGACCGATCGGGCATGGGCAGACAACGCGTCGGCACGCAACTGGGCCTCACGCTCGGCGGCCATATCGATTTCGTCAGGCATTGTGCGCTCTCTTCAGTATGGTCACGGGGTTCTCGTGGCTGGTTTCGCGCAGTTCGCCCGCCATGCCAGGTCGTGCGCCAGAATCTCGCGCTTCGTGGCGTCCGTATCTGCTGCGCTCGCGCTCAACGGACGGACCCAGCTACATGCCGTGTCGACGATCTTCGGCGGTGCCGCGATCGACGCGCAGGGGGCGGGCGCGGCGGCACACGCCGACAGCGAGGACGCCGTAATAAGCGAAAGAATTGGAGGCCGGAATCCCTGTATACGAAATCGAGTGGCTCGCATGGCTATTCCTTGCGCAGTTCGCCGATCGCATCCAGCTGCGCGTCGAGCGTGCTGGCGGGCGTGGCCCGCGCGGTCTGGGTCGCCTGCGCCGCGTTCGTCGCGTCGGTGACCTGTAGCGCTGCCGCCGCCGCGTCCGTGTTCGCGTTCTCGGTTTGCAGCTGCGTGACGGCGGATTGGGCGGCGGCGGCCTGCTGCTGCGCTGCCTGCGCCTGGGCGTTTGCCGTGCGTGTCTTGCTGTAGGCGAGGCCAGCGATGCCAGCCATGCCGAACAGGCCAAGGATGATCGGCCAGAACTTGGCGATGATGAGCGCGAGTGTCATCGGATTTTCCCCTCACAGATTTGGCGCTCGATGCGCCGGCGATTGACCAGGCCGGGCAGCACGCGACCGCCGGCCTTGTCGTACAAAGAGAACGCTGCGCAGCCGGCGGCGTACTGGCCCGCGTTGAAATGGCGGGCGATGCTCGAGCCACAGAAGCGGGCGGCCCCTTCGTTATAGGCGAACGAGACGGCGGCGGCCCGCTGGTAGTCGGTCAGCGGCGCGTCGATGCAGCCATCCACGCCATCGGCGTACTGCACTAGGCGCTCGGAGAGCTTCGCCCGGCATTGGTCGGGCGTATAGGTCCGACCCCAGACCGCGCCCTGGGTTTCGCCGATGCAGTACGTCAGCACGCCGATCGGGTCGCGGTAGGTGCGCAGCACCATTCCCTCGAAGCGCGGCACATAGGCCATCAGCAGGCCGGCGGCGGTCACGCCGACGGCTGCCGTTAAGGTGCGCGCGCCAGGGCGTTTGGCGGGCGTGGCAGGGTCAATGGGCGGCGTCGACATCGCTGGCCTTGATTTCGAAAGTCGTGACGCGCGCAAGCAGCACGAGCAGGAACGCGCCGACCGCGATCGTGCGCGCCCACCCGGTCGGCAGGACTTGCTTCAGATCATCGGGAAGCGCCGCCCAAGCGGACAGCAACGACGGGCCGATGGCGAACACGGTCGCCATCAAGGCGGACAGGCGCACGCTGGAAAAGCGGTGCGCCTCGCGCCATTCGTCAATCAGTTGGAACTTCATTGGGCCACCCGTACGCGGATCATTGTCGCGCCATGGTGGCCGGAGGAAGGTTGCGCCGCAAAATGGCGCGGATCATTGCCCTGAATATCGCGGGCGTGGCACTCAGCTGAAGAGCTTTTCCTGCCGATCGTTGAATTCACGCTCGGCGGTGAACTTGATGATGCGTCGGATGCGACTCTCGCTCAGGTGGTATTCCTGCACGAGCGCCAGCATGCTGCGACCTTCGACACGCGCCTTGTGGTAGATGTCGAGGTCGCGCTGGCTGCGCATGTACGTCTCAGGGAACGGAACGTACTGCTGCGACCCGCCGAACTCTTCCGCGTAGGTATTCGCCACATCCAGCGCGAGTCGGCTCGCCAACTCACGATCCAGCCCGGCCGCGCGCAGGAGACGATAGACGATTTGCGCCAGATGTTCCAGCATCTCCGGCAGGTATGACGGCAGGTCCGGCAGATCGGGCTTGTTCATTCCAGGTCTCCAGCGGCGCGAATGCAGACGCTATTGAATGCGCTGTACAGGTCCTCAATCGATACTTCGCGCGTCTCGGTGGCGAGCCTTCCGTCATCCAGCTCCGTCAACGTGAACGGATGCACCACAGTGACCGGATGATGAGGCGGGAAGGTGGATAGCGTGTCGATGAGTTCGGCTACGGTCATGATGCGACTCCCTTGGCGGGCGAACGCGCGAGCCAGCGCTTGAGCGACTCGATCACGCGACTCGCCTGCGTGGAATTGAGCCATTGCAACGCCTCGACGCCTGTCTGGCGCAGCACATAGGCCGCGAGCGCCGACTCAGTGTCGTGATGAACGACCCCGCGCGCGTGCAGCTCGTGCCATAGCGCGCGAATCTTGTTGCTCTGCGGATCGACCGCCGCGCGGGCTGATGCTGCCGGGCGCGGTCGGCGCGCGGGCGTCGTCGGCTTGAAGCCGGAATGCTCCAGGTGGCGCAGCACGGCCGTCGCGCCGGTCGGTGACAGATTGCGGGCCGAATCGACGCCGGCTACCGAGCGCAGCATCGCACGGTAGGTCTCGTCGTCCAGGCCGAGCTGGGTTTTGGCAACATGAATGCGTGCCAAGGTCGCTTTGCTGATCATGGCTTCTTCCTCAAGAAGCGGCGGATGTCCTTTCGGCAAAGGTAGGCCAGGAACAGGACAGCCGCCAGAATGACGATGTGATCGAAGGTCATGAATGTATGTCCTAGCCACCAAGCCTATGTGTGGTTGAACCTGGCCCGTTGACAAATCCCGTTCCCTTGCCACCCACTACTTTCAAGTGCTCGACTTCGACCTTCGCCGAGTTGATGATGACTTGTGCGATGTCGGCGACCGCTCGTGCGCGTTCAATATCCGGCGGTTGCTTTTTGTCGCTCAACGAGGCGTTGTTGCATAAATCAGCCGCGGCACGGTGACGTTTACGCGCAACGGTCCGGGGTGAAGCCCCTGTTAACAATT